>CAYGYY010000121.1:0-4637 GCA_964354265.1 uncultured Actinomycetota bacterium | reverse complement strand
TATGACAGTATGTGGGCAAGTTTAAAGAGCTCCCTGTCAATTGTTTTTTTATTATTCATAGCATATTCTATCGGGACCGCTACTATATTTTTACCCTGGATTGTGCTCATATAGTCACTTTTACCTTCTAATAGCATATCAACTGCTTTTTTACCAAATTCAGCAGCAAGCAGCCGGTCCATTGCAGAAGGGGAACCTCCCCTCTGGATATGTCCAAGCACAGAGATTCTGACCTCGTGGCCCACAAGCAGATTTATGGATGCAGCTACATCGCTTGCTTTTGCAGCGCCTTCAGCTACCACAATCAGGGTATGTCTTTTGCCTTCCCTGTGGTTCCTGATATTTGCAGCCATTTTTGCAATATCCACCTTTACCTCAGGAATAAGTATATAATCTGCTGCAGAAGCAAGACCAGAATATATTGCAATAAGACCTGACCTTCTACCCATTACTTCAATAACAAAAATCCTGTCATGGGAAAATGCAGTATCCCTTATCTTCGATATCAGGCTGATTATAACATTTAACGCAGTGTCAAAACCTATGCTGTAATCAGTTCCTGCAATATCATTGTCGATTGATGCAGGTATACCGACTGCCTGCACTCCCCTGGCATGGAGGTCATGCGCACCACGGAAAGAACCGTCTCCGCCAATTACTATAAGACCATCTATTTTGTTGTCCTTAAGATTTGATATAGCTTTTTGCATGCCTTCTTCGGTCTTGAATTCTTCCGACCTTGCAGAGTAGAGCATAGTGCCGCCCCTGTCTATAATACCGCCTACGTTATCGACATAGAGTTCAATAAAGTTATTGCTTATCAATCCCTTAAAACCTTCATAATATCCCACTACTTCAAGAGATTTGTGCCTTCCATACCTTGTTACCGCTCTTATTGTAGCGTTCATACCGCTTGCGTCCCCACCGCTTGTAAGCATAGCTATTCTTTTGATTTCTTTTGCCATTCAAATCCTTTCCAGAATTGTCATTTTTTACTATTCTATAAAATTGCTGATTATTTTATAGAATTTTCTTGGAATTTTCTTATTACTTAACAAAAATGCTTATCCTTTATGAAAAACTAATTATCAAAAACTTATTTTGTCTATTTGCGCCTTGAACGAAGTTCGCTGTAAACATCCTCTATCAAGATCTTTTTTTCAGCAAGCAAAACCAGCAGATGATATATAAGGTCAGAAACTTCATAGATTACTTTCTGTCTTGACTGGTGTTTTGAAGAAAGTATGACCTCAACTGATTCTTCCCCCAGTTTTTTAAGTATTTCATCAAGTCCTTTTTTATGAAGTGAAAACGTATATGAAGTCTCACCACCACTTTCGAATCTCTCTTTTATTACATCATAGAGTTCCTGTATTATATCAGAATCATCTGCTTCAGCATGCTTAAACTTGAGTTGCCTGATTTTCCCGGCTCCTGTCGCCCCTGTAATATCTATTTTATTGAAAAAGCAGCTTTTACTCCCTGTATGACAAGCGTTGCCAGTCTGGTCTACCTTGATTAGCAGAGTGTCCATATCACAATCAAAGCTGACCTCCCTTATTTTCTGTATATTGCCCGAAGTCTCTCCCTTATTCCATAATTTCTTCCTGCTCCTGCTGTAAAACCATGTGGTACCGGTTTCTATGCTTTTTTTAAGAGAATGCCTGCTCATATATGCAAGCATCAGGACCTCGCCACTGTTAAAATCCTGGATTATTGCCGGTATTAAAGATAAACTGCTTTTTTTCATTTCATAACCTCACATCTATGCCCTGGGATTTTAAATATTCTTTTGCCTGTCTTACTGTATGCTCCCCGTAGTGAAATATTGATGCAACCAGAACTGCATCAGCATTTGCATCAATAAAAACATCGCGCAGATGCTTCAGTTTTCCTGCCCCTCCTGACGCAATGACGGGAATGTTTACAGAATTGACAACTGCTTTTGTAAGAGCTATGTCGTAACCGTCTTTTGTACCATCACGGTCCATGCTGGTAAGAAGTATCTCACCGGCTCCAAGCCTCTGCGCTTTTTTTGCCCACTTTACAGCATCAAGGCCGGTCGGGGTGCGCCCGCCATGTATAAATACCTCCCAGGATTTTTCACTGTTTTGCTTGGCATCTATTGCCACGACAATACACTGGCTGCCAAAAATCCTGGAAGACTGGCTGATAAGCTCTGGATTTACTACTGCAGAAGTGTTGATGGAAATCTTGTCTGCACCCTTCCGTAGTATTTTCCTTATGTCTTCTACACTGCTTATCCCCCCTCCTATCGTATAGGGTATAAAAACTTTCTCTGCGGTACGGCTTGCCAGTTCGATTACCGTCTTTCGTCTTTCATGCGAGGCAGTAATGTCAAGAAACACCACCTCATCTGCACCTTCCCGGTCATAGAATTCTGCAAGCTCCACAGGGTCTCCTGCATCTTGAAGGTTTAAAAATTCTATTCCTTTTACAACCCTTCCCTTGTTCACATCAAGGCAGGGTATTATCCTTTTTGATATCATTTTTTTAAGACCTGCAAAGCCTTATGGCTTCAGCAAGATCTATCCTTCCTTCATATAAAGCTTTACCGATTATAACACCGGAAACACCATCTTTCTCCATTGCTTTCAGGCATTTTATGTCTTCAATTACTGTTATCCCTCCTGCAATAATGAGATTTAAGCCTGAGATTTCAAGGACTCTTTTTATCAGGCTGGTATCAGGTCCGGAAAGAGTGCCATCCCTGGTAATATTTGTAACAATTATTTCATTGATACCTGACTGTTTCAATAGAGGCAGATAGTTTTCAATATCCACTCCAGAATCCTGTTGCCACCCCTTCGTATATATCATTCCCTTATTATCAAAATCTACACTGATTATCACTCTTGCGCCATATTTACCCATTGCTTCTTTTAGAAAACCAGTGTCCACAAGTGCAGCAGTTCCAATAATCGCCCTGTCTATTCCAGCATTCATGACCATTTCCAGATTAAAAGGATTCCTTATTCCTCCACCAAATTCAACCTTTAAACCGGACTCTTCCTTAATGCGCTCTGCTATTTTAAGGTTTTTTGGCTCTCCAAATTTTGCCCCGTCGAGGTCAATGACATGCAGCCATACTGCCCCCATTTTCCCCCAATTTACTGCAACTTCTACAGGATCGTCGAAATACTTCCTGCTGGAGTTAAAGTCCCCCCTTGTGAGCCTTACGCATTTTCCGTCTATTATATCTATCGCAGGTATCACATTCATAATTTATCACCTGTTATTGAAAGAAAATTCTCCAGTATCCTGAGCCCCATCAGGCTGCTTTTTTCCGGATGGAACTGCAGTCCAAATACATTGTCTTTTTCTATGCTCGATACAATTTCTGCACCGTAATCTGTCATGCTGCTAACAATACCCATATCAGCGCAAACTGCATGATAAGAATGAACAAAATAGAAGCTTTCGCCGTCTTTTATATCTTTTAACAACCTGCTGCCTTTTTTTAATATTTTTAGCCTGTTCCAGCCCATATGCGGTATCTTGACCCCATGCGGTATTTTTTTTACCATGCCTTTAAATATTCCAAGACCGGGGTTTTTACCGCCTTCCATGCTATATTCAAACAAAAGCTGAAGTCCTATACATATGCCTAGAAAAGGTTTCCCGGAACTGACAGCGCTGGTTACAGAATCATAAAGCCCTGAGTCATTGAGGTTTTTTATTGCGTCGCGGTATGCCCCAACTCCGGGAAGTATAACAGCAGCAGCGTTTTTAATAATGCCCGGGCTTGCAGTGACCCTTACATCAGCCCCTATTCTTTTTAAAGCATTCTCAACACTTTTTATGTTCCCCATATTGTAATTAATAATTGCTATATACATTTCTTGTCACGCTATAAATTTTTTTAACAAAATTCAGATTCTTGATTAAAGTAAAGCCGTACAGGCGTATATCAAACCAGTCCAGTTATAAGACGGCGCTTTACGCTTTACAGGAGTATCTTAAATAACACCTTTAGTAGACGGGACTGAAGTATTGGCGCCTTTACTTACAGCATTATGCAGGGCAATCCCAAAAGCCTTGAAAACAGCTTCCATAATGTGATGGGAATTTAAACCGGAATTCTTGTCTATATGAAGGTTCATTAAAGCATTTCTTACAAGTGCCGCAAAAAAATCCTCCATAAGCATTGTGGACATATTTTCAATTTTTTCATGAAGCATTTCAACAGAATATACCAGGTATGACCTTCCGCTCAGGTCAAGCGATACGGTTACCCGGCTTTCATCCATCGGGATGATTGCAAAACCGAAACGGTTTATTCCCTTCTTGTCAGCGCTGCATTCTGCTATGGCTTTCCCAAGGCATATACCTATATCCTCTACCAGGTGATGCGGATCTGTGCTGACATCCCCTGTTGCTTTTATAATCAAATCAAATGAGCCATGCCTGGCAAAACTTGAAAGTACATGATTTAAAAATGGAACAGGAGTATCAATCTCATATTTTCCTTTGCCGTCTAGATTCAGGGCAAGTTCGATATCGGTCTCGCCAGTCTTACGTTTTACTTTTGTTTTTCTTTCCATATTTTCCTTACTGCCCTTATATTCAGATTGCCATTGGATTAAGGTCTTTTATGGCTTTTATTGTATCTTTTA
>CAYGYY010000120.1:0-4668 GCA_964354265.1 uncultured Actinomycetota bacterium | reverse complement strand
TATGCATATGTTTTAATATAGCCCACTTTTTACAAGAAAACAGGAATTAATTATAATATATAAATTTTAGCAAAGAACATAGAAGTAATCATTATAAAAAATAAGGTTCAGGCATTTTTTAATATAAACTCTAGAACACCCTTTACAGGATTAAAGCAAAGGAACCCATTTTGGTAATAAAAGAATTTTAGCTCTTAAAACCATAATAAGAAATGCTATAATGATTGTTATTGCCAAACCTTTATTTATCTGCCTAAATAGCTAAAGCCTAAATTTAGGGAGGATATAAAAGAATGAGAAAAAAATACTCTAATAAGTATACAAGTTTTGCCGACAGGTTTCCTTTTATAATAGTAGCCCTAATACTAATCATAGCAGTAATTTTTATATTTCAATTTAAAGCAAAATACCCAATGTCATTTTTTTCAGAGACCAGCGCTACAACGCAAGATACTGCAATAGCTTCATACTCTATCCTTATTGCATCTCCATCAGATGATGAGGTTTTTAATTTTGTAAATAAAAATGAGTTTGTCCCAATAGAAATAAAATCCAGACAAATTGAAGAACTTAATTATAAACTCAACCTGGTAATCAATGAAGATATAATAAATACTTTTAGTTCACCCCCTTACAAGTATGACTGGTATCCTTTAGACTCTGGGGAATATATATTAGTTGCAAACCTCGTGGATAATAGCGATAACATACTATCAAGCTCCAATGAAATTAAATTTGAAGTGAAATTGAAATACGAAGAAGACACAGTACCATCTGAAGCAACGTCTGACGGTATTACATCTGCAATTGATTTAACTGCTGAAAATGATGCTCCCACAATTGACCTTATGATCTTTGAGGGCCCAACTTATTCTGCTGGTGATGATATTTGCTATTACAGAGTTAAAGCAATAGTTACAGGCAATCCCGAGCCTTCCGTATCATTTAGTAAGGACGATAGCAACGGTGCATGGGGACCTCTTAATACACAGATCAACTTAACAAGAAACATCCCAAATTATACGCTTACCGCAGCAGCAAAAAATACAGCAGGCCAAGCCATGGATTCAATAATACTAAATTGGGGATGTGGAGCGATTGAATAAAAGAGAAATAAACATTATTTTTGTATAAATTTATGTTTTGCAGAGTCTTTGTTAAAATATGATAAGAAAATCCGTAACAATTTTAATTTCTCTAAGTGTTATATTTTTAATAGCAATAGCCATATACACAAGCACTGCTGCTAATTCAGAAAAACAAAAGACTGCAGATGAAATCAATGAGACTTCAGCAGCAAGTATATCTTTACCAGAAGTTACCACAGAAGCTACGGTAGTTGAGACTGCAAGTACTACAAGCATAACAACTATTACAGAAATAATTGAAACTACTGAAGATACCAGTAAAAATCTACCAACTCTTAATCTTATTGTTTATGAAGGGCCGGTAATAGTCGATAGCAATATGTGTTACTACAGGGTAGAGGCTAAAGTAACTGGAGATCCTTACCCTGCTATTAAATTCAGCAAGGATGACAGCGGTGGCGCCTGGGGGAAAAATAAAGCGCAAATAAACCTGAAAAATGGTGAAAGTTATGATCTTGTGGTTACTGCAGTTAATTTAGCTGGAAAAGTTACTAAACATTTAGTGCTTGCATGGAGTCAGTAATTTGATATTCTGGTCTACCATTCTAAGGAGTAGCTGGCCCAAGTAATGAAATTTCAAACCAATTTTTAAAAGTTAAAATTAATTTAATTTATGTTTATTTACTATTTCTTTTGTTAAAAGTTAGTAAATAATTGGATAATTCTGGCACATCCTGAAATTATTTTTTTAATACAAAACCGCGTCAAGAAAAGCTTTTGTTCTGGGGTGCCTGGGATTTTCAAAAAGTTCTGACGCTATCCCCTCCTCTACTATCAGCCCCTCATCCATAAATATCACATGAGAGCCGACTTCTTTGGCAAAACCCATTTCATGAGTTACCACAAGCATTGTCATGCCACTCTTTGCAAGATCTTTCATTACATCAAGTACTTCTTTTACAAGCTCGGGATCTAATGCCGAAGTTACCTCATCAAAAAGTATGGCATCAGGATTCATCGCAAGCGCTCTTGCAATTGCTACCCTCTGCTTCTGTCCACCTGATAGCTGACTGGGGTAGGCTTCAATTTTATCTTGTAAACCTACCCTTGTAAGAAGGTCTACGCCAATTTTTTTTGCTTGTTCCGGTTTCATTTTAAGGACCTTAAGAAGAGCAAGAGTAACATTGCCAAGAACATTCATATTGGGAAAAAGATTAAAGCTCTGGAATACCATACCGATACGCTGTCTCACCATGTCCCTGTTAATTTTTTTAGAAGTAATCTCCAGATCCTCAAGAAAAATCTTGCCGGAAGTAGGTTCTTCAAGTAGATTTATTGATCTTAGCAATGTACTTTTACCTGAACCACTGGGTCCTATTATCACCCAGACCTCACCCTTTTTTATTTCAAGATTTACACCTTTTAGCACATGAAGATGACCGAACTTTTTATGTAAATCCACTATCTTTATCAAAAAATCATGCCTCACTTTTTTTGAGTTTCTTTTCCATATAACTGATATACCTGGTAAGTGGAAGTGTAATTATGAGATAGATTATAGCAGCAGCTGTAAGTGACGAAGGGTTCATTTTCCAGGTCATCATTTCTTTGGCTGTTCTCATAAGTTCTGCTATTGCAATTACAGATAGCAATGATGAATCCTTAATAAGGGCAACAAATTCATTGGTAAGAGGTGGTAGTACCCTTTTTATAGTCTGGGGTATTACAACATACCTCATTGCCTGCATGTAAGACATGCCAAGTGATCGTGCTGCTTCTGTTTGTCCCTTGTCAATGGACTCGATTCCTGCCCGGAAAATTTCTGATACATAAGCACCACTATTTATCGATAATGCAACAATTCCAGCAACAATTGCAGGAAGGTTAATACCCACATAAGGGAGAGCATAATAAATAAAAATAATCTGCATTAAAAGTGGGGTACCCCTGAATAAGTCAACATATACAACTACAAGCTGGCTCAGGACTTTGATTCTTGTGACCCTAATCACTGATGTGACAAGCCCGATAATTATACCTATTATCTCAGAAGTTACTGAAAAGAATATTGTAAGCAGCGCACCTTTTAATAGAAAAGGGAGGATTTCCTTTATTATATCAATATTAAAATATGTTTGGAAAAGTTGTTCGATTCCCTGCATTAAACGAACCAAAAAATTTATTTTTATAAATTGTTAAAAGGGGGGATTTCTCCCCCCCAATATTATAAATTTTTAAATTTCCGGAGGTTTTGTTCCAAACCATTTTTCGTAAATTGAATCGTATGTGCCATCATCCATTAAGGTTTTCAGCGCACCGTTTACAGCTGCAAGAAGATTGGTAGATTCTTTTGCAAATGCAATTCCAAGTTTTTCTCCTGTATTTACTACAAAACCCACTTCATATCCTTCATTTTCTGCAGCGTATGAATAACTTAAATAAGAATCTGCCATAACAGCATCAATTCTTCCTGCCTTAAGATCTTCAAAAGCCATTAGAATATCGTCGTAACTCTTTACTTCGCAGCCCTTAATTTTTTTTGCTTCAATCTCGCCTGTCGTTGCAATCTGAGCACCTATAGTTTTACCATCCATTTTCTCAACTGTATCGACACCAGAACCTTCTTTTGTTACTGCCGCCTGATCAGTATTGAAGTATGGATCTGAAAAATTCACTTCTTTTTTCTTCTCTTCAGTAATAGTCATAGAAGATATGACCGTATCAAATTTATGTGTAGCAAGGGCAGAGACTATCCCGTCCCATGCAGTACTTTGAAAATCAAGCTTCAGGCCGAGTTTGTCTGCAATCGCCTGAGCCAAATCAACGTCAAATCCAACAATTTTATCGCCTTCGGTATATTCCATTGGCGGCCAGGTCGTGTCGCTACCAACTGTAAGTACTCCAGGTTTGATTAATTCCAACTTTGAAGTACCAGTATTTGTATTGTCCTGCTTTGAACATGCAGCAAATACGCCTAGGACCATTACTGTAGCAATAATAATTGCCACAACTGTAAATAATTTGTTTTTCATCTAAACTCCTCTACCCAGTTTTTTGAAATGTATTATATAATAAAATTGAGCATGAACATAGATTAAATTCAAAAAGACCCCTGTAATTAATGATATAATTGGTAGCTTTCTTTAATTTTTGGCTGATATTATTTGCAGCAACCACATTTTAAAAGATATCTACTGGATTTATTACCAGTGGTTTTATTATGGTATACCCTTATTTCAGGTTGGCCAAATCTATCAGTGCTATAAAATTTATTTTTTCTTTTCAAAATTTTCATATTAATTGCCGTTTGTATATTGATTTAAATACTATTAATAAAGCTCTTAATTTATTTTTTTAATAAAAACATTATATTTCTCCAACTCACCCTGTTTTTCAGCCCATTTTTTTATATCTTGTATATCAATTTTATTTCTTTTTACCACCATGACTGCCTGGTCTAAAGACTGCAAGTCGTTCCAGAAAAAGTAGGCAGCCAGCCTGTCTTTAACACAATCAGTAGGGGTTAACAGGCATATTGTTCCAAAACGTGTATTTATGTAATTAAACTCTGATACAGGCG
>CAYGYY010000119.1:0-4668 GCA_964354265.1 uncultured Actinomycetota bacterium | reverse complement strand
CCCAGGTTGAAAAGTGCCTGACAGAAAGCGGCATAAAAGAAGGCCTGCTTTTGTGCAGTGCAATGCATATTACTGCAAGTGTCTTTATAAATGATGATGAGCCAGGGCTTCACCATGATCTGGAAAAATGGCTTGAAAAACTTGCGCCGGAAAAACCATACGAGCAGTACCGGCATAACGGCTATGAGGACAATGCCGACGCACATATGAAACGGACTGTCATGGGCAGGGAAGTAGTTGTGGCAGTAACCGGCGGAAGGCTTGATAACGGACCGTGGGAGCAGATCTTTTACGGGGAGTTTGACGGGATGCGCAGAAAAAGGGTGCTTGTTAAAATAATCGGGGAGTAGCCTGTAGTGAAGTGATAAATTTGCAGCCTTGCAGAAGAGTACGGGTTAAAATTCCTGTTGATCTAAGCTTTAAAATAGCCGATTTTCTAAACGGTTGTTTTTTTATTTAAAGTTACTTTAAAGAGCTTTTAGACAGTACCATATCCATTCTTTTAAGTATCCTGTAAACAAGAAATGTCAGATATTTGGAAGGTTTTGTTTTCTGGCCGAAATCCCATCCCTTAAATTCCTGCCAGACAGATTCAGGAGTAAAACTGCCCGCCTCATCCATTTTTGCCGTGACAACGCCAAGCATATCCCTAACTTCAGGTTTTTCTTTGGCATAATTGAAGCGTGACAGCACATCAAGGACATGGATTATGTCATACCATATAAGGGGTGCTTTTAATTTCCTGAAATCATTTCCCATATAAAATATATAGGGGTGGGACTTTGCGCTATCGGACCATAGTTTGCACAGGCAGTCGATTCCTGCATGTGCCTGGCTGCTCTCCTGGTATTTATCATACAAAGACAGGAGTTTAAGCATGGCAAGGGTTGCATACGGGCAGGGGTCATCCTTTCTACCCGGTCCCCGCCATGATCCCAGTTCCTCTGACACAGAACACGGCCAGCCGTTATCCCGTACAAGGCCCGCAAGCTGCTCCACCCCGCTTTTTACGCGGTTGTCATTTTTTAAACCCAGTTTTGCTGCAGCATAAAGGTTGACCGGTGCGTCACATAGCGCCCATCCCCATGTATCGATTCCTGTACCTCCATAAGACTTCCCGATATTCATGGGCAGCCTTATTATGCCCTGCGGGTCGATATGCTTCATCATCTTTTCAGTGATTTCCCCAATGCCGGTATCACCAGTATTAAACCCAAGCTCTGCAATAAAAGAAATCTTATGGAAAGGCTGCCTGGCGCTCTTGTGGCTGTTAAGCACAGCACCGGGCCAGTTCTTAAGCTCCTCTATAATGCCCTTAAGGGCAGAAAAGTTAATCATTTGCCTGCGGGCTGTTGCCGCTTGCGGTTCATTTTCGCTTTGGCACAAAAGCTCTATCCTTACCCCGTATTCTATCCACGGCTCAGAATCTAAAAGCCCGGCAGTTATATTATCTTCCACTTTTTACCCCTTTTGATTTAACGTCCATAGTGACAAACAAACCAAATCTATTATAAACAATTCCTAAAAGAAAAGGTAAAAAAAGCCCGCCAGTTCCACCAAATAAACTGGTTAGAGATAAATTACAATAATTTATTTGGCGCTGCTTTGCCTTTTTATCAAGGAAAATCATAGCAGGTATTACTGCAATTACAGGAAAAGCTGAAATTATTTATACCATCTTTGAAGTTCCCAAGAGTTTTAAAGAATATTATTATACATATCAATCCTTCTTTCCATCAGTAAAAAATTACAGAAATAACCAGGTAATGCCGATAATAAATAATGCCGATAGAATGATTAAGGATTTAATGTAAAACAAGCTTGGATAAAAACTCATGTTTTGCAAAAAGTGAGCAAACTGAAATATTAACCTGAAAGGAGCAAATAAAATTAAGAGATCACAGGAATTCTTGGAAATTCTTTTTGACTATGCCCCTGATGGTTATTATATAAGCGACCTCAAAGGTACTTTTATCGATGCGAACAAAGCAGCTGAAGAACTTGTAGGATACAACAAGTCTGAAATGCTCGGTAAAAGCTTCTTAAAGCTTTCCATATTGCCAAAGAAAGAAATATTCAGGGCGGGTAAACTGCTTGCGCTAAATCTTGCAGGCAAATCCACGGGCCCGGATGAGTTTACTCTTATCAGAAAGGACGGAAGTAAAGTTTCTGTAGAAATAAGGACGCATCCTGTCAAAGTAGATAATACCACTTATGTTCTGGGTATAGCGCGCGACATAACAGCAAAAAAAATTGCAGATGAGGAATTGTTGCTTGCAAAAAAAGCTGCTGAATCGGCAAGTATTGCAAAAAGCCAGTTTCTTGCAAATATGAGCCATGAGATACGCACGCCTATGAATGCAATACTTGGATTCTCAGAAATATTAAAGGAGGAGCTAAAGGATCCAAAGTATACAAAATATACAGACACTATAATAACAAGCGGCAATACCCTGCTCGAACTTATTAATGACATTCTTGATCTTTCAAAAATTGAAGCAGGCAAAATAGATTTCCAGTACAGGCCTGTTGACCCTCATGAACTTTTTAGCGACATTGCCAGGATATTTTCTGTAAAAATAAAGGATAAGGGCCTAAAACTTCTGACAGATATTGATGAAAAACTGCCCAAGTCACTGCTATTAGACGAAGTCAGGATGAGACAGATATTATTTAATCTTGTTGGAAACGCAGTCAAGTTTACTGATGAAGGTTATGTTGAGCTGAAGGTAAAAGGGGTTTTTTATCCTGACAGAAGTAAAATCGATCTTATATTTTCTGTAAAAGATACAGGAGTCGGAATATCACAGGAAGATAAAAGAATAATTTTTGATGCTTTTAAGCAAAGCAGTGGGCAGAATATAAAAAAGTATGGAGGAACCGGCCTTGGGCTCTCGATAACAAAAAGGCTTGTTGAGATGATGAACGGGGAAATTGCTGTTGAAAGCATATCAGGGAAAGGAAGCACTTTTGCAGTCAAGATGAAAGAGGTCTCTGTTGCATCTGTTGAATCGGGAATTGAAGAAGAACAGCTCTTAAGTTCAGATATTAAATTCTGCAACCAGAAGGTCCTTATAGTTGATGATATTGAGTCAAACAGGCTGCTTCTTAATGAAATACTGACGCTTTACGGGCTGCGTGTAATGGAAGCTGTAAATGGAAAAGAAGCAATAAATATGGCAAAAAGTAAAAACCCCGATATTATCCTGATGGATCTGAGGATGCCAGTTATGGATGGCTATGAGGCAATAAAGATACTGAAAAATGACAGCAGATTAAAAAACATCCCTGTTATTGTGCTGACTGCTTCTGCAATGAAATCAACAGAAGAAGATATTAAAAAAATAAAAAGCGACGGTTATATAAGAAAACCGGTCAGAAGACACGAGCTGATTTCCGAAATTAAAAAATATCTGCGTTTTGTTACAAAATATGACGAAAAATCAATAGATGGCCGCAGCGGCCAGCAGGCTGTTCTGGAGGATAAAAAAGATAAAAAAATCACGGGCATATCGCCTGAAACAAAAAACAGGCTGGAAAATGAATTCTTCAATGAGTATTTAAAAGTAAAGAGAGAATTTATTATCAATGACATAGAAGAATTTGCTGCAAAAATGACTGCATTTGCCCAGGAAAACGACATAGGGTTGATTAATCAATGGGGCAAAAAACTTTCCAGCCAGGCCAACAATTTTGACCTGGAAAACCTGTCTTCAACTCTTGATGAGTTTGAAGATATTGTCAATAAAATAAAAAACTCATAAAAGGAACAATTCAAATGGAAGAAACTGAAATATATAAAAAGCAGCCGCTTCTTTTAATTGTTGATGATACCATGGAAAATCTTAAAGTACTGGGCAGTGTCTTAAAATCAGAAAATTATAAGATAGCAATTGCAACAAACGGACACCAGGCCATAGCAATTGCAAATGATATCAAACCCGATCTTATATTAATGGATATTATGATGCCTGGCATGGATGGATATGAAACCTGCAAAAAACTAAAAAGTATTCAAAAGACCAGGGAAATACCCCTGATATTTCTAACCGCTAAAATTGACAATGAAGATATTATTAAAGGATTTAAAGTAGGAGCTGTTGATTATATTACAAAACCATTTAACAGTTATGAACTTAAAGCTAGAGCCAGGACCCATATAGAGTTGAAAATTAGCAGGGATCTGCTGCAGCAAAAAAATGAAATTTTAGAAAAACTCTCAATTACTGACGGTTTGACAGGCTTATTTAACCACCGCTATATAACAGACAGCCTCGCCAGGTTAATTGATGAAAATAAAAGATACAAACAGCCCTTATCCATAGCAATGTTTGACATAGATAGTTTCAAGAAGATAAATGATAAATACGGGCATCTTTTTGGTGATGAGGTTCTTGTAAAAACTGCAAGTTTTATAGAAGGCACGCTCAGGAAAACTGATATGGTTGGCAGGTACGGGGGTGAGGAGTTTTTAGTATTGTTTGTCCTCACTGATTTAAAAGGAGCTGTAGAGTCAGCAAAAAGAATTGCCGGGGGCGTAGAAAAAATCAAGTGGGATGGCAAGGACCTAAAAGTGACAGTAAGCGGTGGTGTCTGCAAGAAAGAAGACGAAGATGTTTCAGCGCTGATAAAAAAAGCAGATGACCTGCTCTATGTTGCCAAAGAAAA
>CAYGYY010000118.1:0-4824 GCA_964354265.1 uncultured Actinomycetota bacterium | reverse complement strand
TGTCTTTATAGTATTCCTGCTGGTGTTTACATTCCTGAAAGCTTCAGCAATATCATTGAATTAGTTTTCAATTAACTGTGGTATGGTTACCCTTTTTAAGGGTAGCCATATTTATTATAATAACAATAATAATGGGTCCAAATTATCAACATTTTTATCTATACTGATTTTATGGTTTTTTATGAAGATTTCCTGTATTAATATCAGGTATTAATACCTGATAATATTAATAATTTTATCAATAATAGGGCTTAGAATAATGGTGGAAAGCATATATTTTAAAGTCTCTTACGTGATAGCCAGCTATCTTCTGGGATCGGTGGTGTTTGGCTATGTAGTTGCTAAAATCCTCGGGAAAAAGGGTTTTGGAGTGGTAGACAGGCCCGGTACGGCAGGAGCAGGGAGGCAATACGGGATTAAAGCAGCAATACCAGTTTTTATTTTTGATTGCGGCAAGGGGGCCGCTGTCCCTCTTATAGGAATAGCAATCGGGCTGGACATGGTTACCATTATAATCGCTTCATTTGCAGTTCTTATCGGACATAACTGGCCGGTCTTTTTTAAATTCAGGGGCGGAGGAGGAGTGGCAACAGCAATGGGCATAAGCGTTGCGCTTATGCCGATACAGTTCCTGGTAGTGCTTGCAGCAGGGCTGACTGTAGCTGTGATATACAGATTTACACTTGGGAAAAAACATAGGGTCAATCCGAATGTTGTAGGTTCATTGGTTGCAATAACCATATTTCCGGCAGTGGTGTATTTATTTAAGGAACAATTCAGTTCACCTGAAAATTTCTATTTAATGCTGATTCTTACTCTTGGTTTTTTTGTAATAATTGTAACAAAGGGTATTCTCCTGCATTTTACGTACAGGAAAGTGCCAACAGCCGGTTAGAAATGAGCTGGAAAGAAAGAATAATAAATACTATATCCGGTAAAAAAACAGATCACCTGCCTTTTGTGCCCAGGCTTGATATCTGGTATAAATCAAACAAGCTGAAGGGAACCCTTCCTGAAAAATACAAAAATTCCACGTTAAGAGAAATAGTCACTGACCTGGGTTTGGGTTTTCACACAGTTGTCCCCGATTTTACTGACTTCAGGAGCAGGGAAAGCGCTGCGCTCGTTGGGCTTGGAATTTATGACTTGTATACAAACCCGTACAGGATAAATACCGAAAACCTGGATTTTGAATTTAAAACTGGCAGTGGAGGAATTACCGAAACTATATTCAAGACACCGTATGGCAAAATTAAAACAGTCACTGTTTATGATAGAAGGATGGAAGCAAGCGGTGCAACAATCGGCCTTACGCTGGAGCATGCATTTAAAACCGCTGATGATATAAAAGCTATTGAATATATTTTTGAGAGGATTGAAGCCAGTGAAAACTATAGTGATTTTGCAGAATTTAAAGAATCAATTGGGGATAATGGCGTGTGTGTTGCTTTCTGTATGCTTTCGGCATCACCTATGCATCATATAATGAAAAACCTGTCTCCCTTTGAAAAGTTTGTATATGAATTAAATGATAATCCTGCAGCACTTGAAGAACTTTCCGGAAAAATTGAAATCCTTTTTAACAAGGTAGTTGGCATTGCTGCTTCGAGTGATTCAGAGATAATGTTCTGCGGGGCAAACTATGACAGTTTCCTGACATGGCCTGCATTTTTTCATAAATATATTACACCCTTTCTTAAGAAATACTCCAGTCTTGCCCATAAATACAATAAATATTTCCTGACTCACACGGATGGCGAAAACATGGGCTTGATAAGCGAATATATCGAAGGCGGAATAGATGTGGCAGACTCGATATGCCCATTCCCCATGACCAGGCTTAAGCTTGCAGATATCAGGAACGGCCTTGGTGAAAATATCACGATTTGGGGCGGTCTGCCTTCCATATGCGCGCTGGAAGATTCTATGAACGAATATGAGTTTGACAGGTTTATGGATGGACTTTTAAGCAGCCTGGGAAAAGGCGGCCATATCATTTTAAGCTTTGCGGATACTACCCCTCCCAATGCAAAATTTGCAAGAATCCTTAAAGTGGCTAGACTTGCGGAAAATTTCAGATTTTAATTATCCTTATTTTGAACTCGCTGCTCATTCTTTTTTGTAAGCTTCTTATTGCTCAGCGTTGAAATAAATGTAAATAATAAATATGTTATTTCAAATTAATTATTGTTTTAATTGCTTTATCCTTGTTATTGAATGCAAATTCATATCCTTTCTGGATATCATCTAATGTATATTCATGAGTGATAATGCCTTCCGTATTTATAATTCCACTTGCTACACCCTCAATGCAGCATGGGTACTCGTTTCTGTAGCGGCAGGATGTCTTGATTGTAAGTTCTTTATATATAGTTGCTTGATAGTCAATTTCAATAACTGGTTCAGGCCCCAATCCTACGCAGGAAATAACACCGCCCGCTTTTGCCATATGGGGGCAATCCTTAAAAGCCTTAGCATTTCCACTGGCCTCAATAACAACATCTGCGCCAATGCCGCCGGTAAGTTCCATAACCTTATCAATAGGGTTTTCTTTGAAAAAATCAATAGTTGTTGCTCCCAGGCCGGCAGCAGCAGCTAATCTAACTGGGCTAGAGTCTATGGATATGATCTTTGTCGCGCCCTTTGCCTTACAAACTGAAAGGGTACAGAGACCAATAGTCCCGGCGCCGTTTATTGCAACAACATCACATACTTTAACGCCACCCTGGTTTGCTACATGCATGCCCACGGCTAATGGTTCAAGGAGCGCACCTTCCCTTGTAGACATTCTTTCCGGGATATTAAAGCACCATTGTGCCGGATGTATTACATACTGCTGATTGCATCCCTCAACGGGGGGTGCGCCTTTAAATACCACCCCTGAGCATAGGTTATAATTGCCCTGGATACACGGGTTGCACTTTCCGCAGGGTACCCCTGGTTCCAAAGCTACCTTGTCGCCTGCTTTAAGATTCTTTACGTTTTTACCAGCTTCCACCACAACACCTGCGGCCTCATGACCTATAATTTTGGGGTATTCAACATTGAAAATACCATACCGGCCCAGATGCCACATATCAATATCTGCGCCGCATATACCTACATATTCAATTTTTATGAGTAAATCATCATCATTTTTAAGGACTGGCATGGGCGCTTCGCGCACTTCATATCTCATTTTATCTATAAGAAATGCAGCCTTATTAATCATTGTCTTATTCCTCCCTATAATGATTTTTATAAATGCTTTTTATATTTTTTCATCTAAATCCTCCGCCTGTTGATTGCCAGCTTAAAGTAATCAGGCCTGAAATACTCTATGCCATATATAAGCTTGGATTTTTTTTGGTCATAGATTACCTGTTTCAGCTTGAGCAGCGGGCTGCCCTCGTAATAATTAAGTTTTTTAGCCAATTCAGAATCACAATTTATTGGAATAATCTCAGCTAAACTATTGCCTATTTTTAAATCATAATTTTCTTCAATATAATTGTAAATAGATACGCTCTCATCAACGACACTTAGAAATAAACTGGTAATTGCAGGGGCAAAATAATCAATAGAATAAATAACTGGATTTTCATCTGCAGTTCTAACTCTTTTACATACCAGTATATCTAACCCCTCAGGGACATTTAGGTGGTTAGATACATCTTTATCCGCCTTAACAAGATCTCTCTCAAAAAACTTTACGCCAGGCTTAAATCCCGCTATAGAAATCATTTTAGTAATGCTTAGATTCAAATCAAGCGTACCTGTGATTTTATCAAAATCTGCTGCAATAAAAGTCCCGATGCCCTGGACTGTATAAATCAATCCTTCCTCCCTGTATACCCTGAATGCTTCCCTTAATGTCAACCTGCTTATATTAAGCTTATCAGTAATAATATATTCCGGCGGTAATTTATCTCCGACTTTAAGGTTTTGGGACTTTATATAACCTGCTAAAAATTTTTTAATTAATAAATAATCTATCATTTTTTAAATTAAGAGAAAGTGTTAAAGACGACTGCAATATATTTCTTAAAAAATAATATTTTTAGCAAAATTCTTTTTAATTAAATAGCCTAAGGGAAAGAACCCTTAGGCTATTTGCATCAGTCAGACCGTAATATCAATTTATTTGATCTATTCTGGGATTGGAGGAAGTTCCGGAGGACCACCTGCATCTAGGACTCTTTGAGGTATATCCTGCCTTGTGGGAACCATCATTATCATTGACTTTTTGTTATCCTCTATTACATTCAGGAAATAAGGTAACATTCCCATACCACTGATTATATCAGCCGTGAAGCCAAAGAATTGATAATCGTCCTGGTTGTAAGACCAGTGTGCTAACATCATCCGCTCTTTTTCAAGTAGTGCCGGGTCGCCGGTTACTCCGGTTTCCTCTATTGCATTTTTCATCCAGTAACCATTCTGGTATGCCATCCACACAAAAAGCTGTCCCTGGTCAGCAGTTACCGCTCTATACCTTTCCAGTATTGACTGCCACTCTGGAGTAGGGTCATTCTCATCGTAGCTGCTGGCAATATAACAACCCTCAATATATTCTCCGCCAAGAGAATAGAACTCAGGATAGTCTGTGCCAGTATTACCAATAAACCTCCAGGTTTCAGTCATCCCGCGTTTTGCCATCTCAATTACGGTTTTAGCATATGGCGTACCAAAACTTGAGAAATAATATCCGTCAGCTCCCCTGGATAGCGCTTCCACTGCTACAGGTCCATAGTCCACCTGTGTAAACTGCTCAAATGTAACTGGTTCCAGCACTTCGATCCCATAGTCTGTTAACCACTTCATCGTCGAGTCGCTCTCATTTTT
>CAYGYY010000117.1:0-4915 GCA_964354265.1 uncultured Actinomycetota bacterium | reverse complement strand
TTCAATGCTTATGCCTTCATTTTCCATTTCTTCTGCAGCTTCAAGGGCATCATAGACAAGAGCCTGTGTAGCTACTATTGTAAGGTCTCTTCCCTGTCTTTTAATATCAGCTTTGCCAAAAGGTATGGAATAATATTCTTCAGGAACTGGACCTTTTATATTTACAGTCCTTTTGTTTTCAACAAAGATAACAGGGTTATCGTCAATTATAGCAGTATTGAGAAGCCCTTTTGCATCATAAGGTGTCGCGGGAGTCACGACAACAAGACCAGGGGTATGCACAAAGAATGAGTAGAAGCTCTGGGAATGCTGTGCAGCATTATATCCCATTGCACCTGATACTAACCTTAAAACCATCGGGACCTTCACCTGGCCGCCAAACATATAATGTATTTTTGCCATCTGGTTTATTATCATATCCATGCATCCCGGCGTAAAATCAATATACATTATCTCCGCAACAGGCCTGAGTCCTCCGAGAGATGCGCCTATCGCAGCCCCTGCTATGGCTATCTCTGATATCGGCGTATCGATGACTCTTTCCGGGCCAAACTCATTAATTAGACCTGCGGTTACTCCAAAAGCACCTCCAAGTATTCCTATATCTTCACCCCAGCAGAAAACCCTGGAATCATTTTCCATGTTATGCCGCAGTGACTCATTTAACGCTTCCCTGAATGTGATCTCTCTCATTTATTAAAAACCTCTCTTTTGTAGAAATAAGTATCAAAAAATTATGCCAAATAAAAAAATAATCAATTATATCACCCGTAAACCTAAAAATCACACATAAACATCCTTATAAAGTTCTCCAGGTTCAGGTAACGGGCTTTTATTTGCAAATTCTATAGCCTCATCAAGCTCGACTTTGAAAGTATCCTCGAATCCGGAAAATTCTTTATCAGTCAGGCAGTTATTTTTAATAAGTTCTTCTTTCAATCTTTTTACAGGGTCTTTTTTTCTCCATGATTCCATTTCTTCGGCAGATCTGTACAGCAAGCCATCCTTTGGTTCACCCGCATGATGGCCATGCCACCTGTAAGTCATGCACTCGACAATAGAGGGCCCTTTTCCCAGGCGTGCTTTTTTTATTGCATCATTTGCTGTTTTGTAGACAGCAAGCACATCGTTTCCGTCAATTGTTATTCCCGGTATCCCGTAACCTACTGCTCTTATCGACTGTTTTTCTATGCAGTCTGAAAGTTTTCTCGGTACTGAAATGGCATACTGGTTATTTTCAATTACAAATACTGTATTGGATTTTCTTACAGCTGCAAAATTTATACCTTCATGAAAAGCGCCTGTATTTGCAGCGCCATCTCCAAAGAACGCTACGGTAACCCTGTTATTTTTAAGATATTTCGAGGCAAAACCCACACCGGCTGCAATACAGATCCCTCCGCCAACAATACCGTTTGCCCCCAGGACCCCCAGTTCAGCGCATGCTATATGCATAGAGCCTCCCTTACCTTTGCAGTATCCTGTAGTCCTTCCATAAAGTTCTGCCATCATATACTTATATTGCCCGCCTTTTGCCAGGATATGGTGATGGCCCCTGTGGCTGCTTATTATATAGTCATCCTTTTCAAGATTTATACAGAAGCCTACCGGAATCGCTTCCTGTCCAGTTGACAGGTGCATTGAACCCGGAATCTGCCCCTGCAGGTAAAGCTGCTGGATCTTTTCTTCAAACATCCTTATCCTTAGCATTTCTTTGAGCATCCTGATTTTCAGTTTTTTATCTATAACCATTTAACCGTCCTTGTCTTTTTAGAATGAACAATTCTTGAATGAACACCTTGAACAATATCCTGCATCTCATAAATCTCATAAGTCAAGAATGAAATAGATCACAGTTTATCCAGCACTCTCAAAAAACTATCGATTTCCTCCATAGTATTATAATGCTCAAGGCTTACCCGCAAAAGCCCTCCCGATTTTACCACATCAAGTTTTTTTACCAGCTCGTATGCTCCGAATCCTTCCTCGCCATTCCAGACAAAAATACCGTTTTCATTCATTATCCTGCAGATCTGGGCAGAAGTATAACCTTCAAGGGTAAATGAAAAAGTGGGGCATCTCCAATTAAATCCTGATATATCTGTAATACCATATATCCTCAGGCCTTTTTTGCCCTTTAATCCTTCATAAAGATTTAAACCTAAAATGCGCTCATACTCAATTATTGCGGCCATTGCTTTTTTTAATTCAAGTTTTCTCCCGGAAAACCCGGGGTAACCACCTGCAAATTCCGAACCATATTCTTTTCCTACCATCGCAAGATATTCTATTGCTGCTATTGCACCTGCGAAACCTTCCATATTTGGAGTTCCCAGGATATATTTTGAAGGGATCTCTGTTGATACTTCAGCCCATGGCCTTCTTGGGTCTATATTTTCAAGATGGGTTGCTTTCCCCCATATAAAGCCTACATGCGGCCCGAAAAACTTATAAGCAGAACAGGTAAGAAAATCTGCATCAAGATCGATTACATCTATAGGTATATGCGGCGCAGCATGCACGGCATCAACAAAAATCAATGCTCCATATTTGTGTGCAAGCGAGGATAGTTTTTTAATGTCATGTATCGTGCCTGTGGCATTTGATGCAAGGCCTACGGCGATTATTTTTGTTTTTTTGCCCGTGAGCCTTTCAGCCATGTCATAATCAAGAGTGCAATCATCGCTTTTAAACTCGATATATTTTATAACTGCTCCATATTCTTGAAGGTAGCGCCATGCATCTATATTACCCCCATGCGCAGTCCTATCGAGCAGTATTTCATCGCCCGGCTTTATTATCTTTGATAAAGCCCAGACCAGGCTGAAAGTCAGTGTTGTCATATTTGCTCCCAGTAATATTTCTTTCCAGCTTGAAGCATTAAGGAAATCCGCCATGCTTTCTCTTATGTCTACAAGCATTCTGTCAGTTTCTATGCTGGTATCAAAATACCCTCCATAGTTTCCATTATTATTAATAAGGTAATTCACCATTGCATCAATTACTGATTGTGGAACCTGGGTCCCGCCTGCTCCATCAAGATAAATCCTCTTCTTTCCCTTATCAATCCTGCTTAATGCAGGAAAGTGTTTTCTCAAAGGTGACAAGTCAATTTTGCTCATAAATGCCTCCAGTTAAAAATTATTATCCCTCTAAAAAGAAACGACTGCTCTTACAGGACATATATATGACCCGGTAACATTGAAAGGCAGTACTGTAAGCCTTACATTATACTCATTTATCTTCTCAAGGTTTATACAAGAAGCAAGTATCAAAATATCTGCAGGGTAGAACATTTTAAAAATCCCCTCGGGATTTTTAGGGTTTTCCCATTCTGCGGAATCAGTTGCCAGCAGGAATGGTTTCTTGCTTATTATATATTCCATTGCTTCTTTCTTAAAAAACCAGGATTTTGAGAAAAAATCTTCTGACCCCCATCTTTTCCCGTAACCCGTACCTACGATTATTGCAGCGCCTGCCGGAATATCATGTTTTTCAGCCTTCTTCAAGTCTTCGGCTCTTACAAACTTTTTTCCATCTTTTTCTCCAAGGTTTTCGTAATCTATAAAAAACAAATAAGCATCCATCATATAGAGCTTTTCTATACCGACATCGCTTACATTATATAGACTATCAAGATATTTCCCTGGCGATTCTATATAAGTACCAGTCTGTGCCTTGAATCCTTCAAAGGTTTCAAGAGAATATTTCTCACCACCGAACTCAAATTCAAAAGTGGAAAGTTTGAAATTTCCCAGCATGCTGCCAAGCGGTTCACTGTAGTTCCACATACCATTATATATTGAACCGGTGATGTCAATTACTTTCATAATAAATAAGACAAAATAACAAGTTAAAATTTATTTTATAAAAAATATATGAAATATATAAAATAATAAAAGATGTACAGTTATTAAATAACCTAATGAAATGTTATTCAGTATTTACAAAATTGTAAATCATTTTACATTTTTTGTAAATATTTTTTACAGTTCTGAAAATAATCTCAGTTACCCCTGATACTATTAAAGGCCGCAGATCGCATTATTTGCCATAATACTGGCCGACTTCAAGTAAGGTGAGGTAATTTTCTAATGGAATGAAATTGCAAATTGAATTGCCGGAACCAAAAACATATCTTCCGCCAGGCATACAATTCTCGATTATCTTATGAAGGTATTTTCTTAATTCGATGACTGAAAGCCTTGCAAGCTTGTCTATATCGGCACCTCCTATTAATCCCAGCCTGCCGCCATATTTTTTCTTATATTCCATTACCGGGCAGCAGCCATCTTCAAAAGCATGGATGGCGTCAATTTGTACAAATTCTATCAGGTCTTCCATTATTTCTGATTTATTACCGCAGCAATGATACCAGTATGGCAGGCTATTTTTTTTAGCGATTTCCCCATATTTCTTATACCATGGGAAAATCCACTTCCTCAGAAGATCCGGGGAAATCATTGTACCGGTTTTGTAAGCCAAATCATCTCCGTGCCATATTACGCCAACTCCCTTAACCTGTGCAGCTATCAGGTAAGACTTATACACCAGGTCTCCGAGGGTATCTATCACTGCTTTGACCAGGTCGGGATCATCGAATGCAGAATAAAACATACCCTCATAACCAAACAGCCATTCCATAACCGGTTCGTATACTGCCGCCTGTACCGCTATCATCATGCCGTCTGGCAGGTTTTTTGAAAGGAACTCCAGGTGCTCGCCATATGTATCAAGCATCTTTTCAGCTTTTTCCCAGGGAAATTTTTCAAAATCCTCCCAGTTCCTTATCATGCCATAACCTTCCTCTGCCCAATATCTATCTCCACGGGAAAATATTGCATTATCCTTTCCTACTCTTGAAGCTTTATTAAGAGAAGAAAAATTGAGATAAAATTCAAGGTCAGGGATAAAA
>CAYGYY010000116.1:0-4918 GCA_964354265.1 uncultured Actinomycetota bacterium | reverse complement strand
AAAATGGTTTTATAATATCCGATAATGCGCCGTTTGGGATAATAAATATACCAGGTGACGGCGATGGCGACGGCGACGGCGATGGCGATGGTGACGGTGATGGGGACGGTGACGGCACAGTTGCAGTTGCAGGCATAGTTGAAGTCCTTGCATTTACAGGTATAAATCCTGCAGTTCCTATCGGAGGCATAGGAGTTATTATAAGCGGCCTAGGACTTTTTGTTGCTTCCATGATAAGAAGGAAGAAATAGTTTAATTGAATTTAATTGAAATATTTGTCTTTAAAAGATAAATAAGGAAATTATATACAGAAATGAAAAAGCCTGGAATTTCTCCGGGCTTTTTCATTTTACTTATATGACTATATGACGAATAAAAAAAATAGGTAGAAGATCCTTCACATCTATATACTTATATTATAGTCATCTTTATATCATTACTGCATATCTGCAAATACTATTAATCTCCTTGTTGCATAAAATTTGGGGGTACATGTCGTAAGGGCAAGAGAAGGGTAGCTGAATGGCTGCTGCAATATGCTTATGTCGTTTGGTTGAACCTCTGTTTTTGCAGTTACAAAATAAGTGAAAGTATCATTATTTGCAGTCTGCAAAATAATCTCGTCACCTATCTCCAGTCTGTCGACCCTGTTAAAGGGCGCACCGTATGTTGTCCTGTGTCCCGCAATAACGCATAATCCAATTTCCCCTGGCAATACAGTGCCGGGATAATGCCCGGGACCTTTTCTCAGGCTTGCAATACTTGTCCCTTCATGGACTATCCACTCAACGCCGATTTTAGGAATGAGTATTTTAAATGGGACTTTTTTGTTGGGGTCGAGAATAAAAAGCTCCGGAGATAAGTTATCTGTTGCAACCGCTGCATCCTGTGAAGTATCAGAGGCAGCAGAATTATTCTGGCCTGATGCAGTGCTTTCATCCGAACCTGCTGATGATTCTGAGCTTAATGCTGGGTCTGATGTCTGGCCGCTGGCAGTCCCGGTACTTACCTGGTTTGCCCATGCATCAAGAATCTCTGATTCCTGGCCTTTCATAATTAAATTTGTGTATAACGGATAAGCCAGTATTAAAATGCCAGCAACTATTAGGACTATTCCTGTAATCCTTATAACTTTTTTTCTTTTAATTTCATCCATATTGTAAATTCCTGCTATGAATATAAATACTTTCTGTACATCCAGTGCCTGCAATAAATCTAATTTAATAGTATATATTAATATCGTTTTTTTTCACAAAAAAATAAAGAAAAAATTTATATCAAATAAATATCAAACGGGAGAATCTATTTAGACAGTAATCAACTATTATTTACTTGGATTCTTAATGATAGTAATATTTTAATATAATTATTTTCATTTTTAATTTTTCCAAATAAGAAAATGCATAATAAAAAAATGAAGTCCTGTAATAGTAGCCCTAATTTAACAGGGTCAATTAAAGTTTTTATAATAATCATTCTTATTATAGTTTTTATTTCCGGCTGCAGCATTGATACAGGCAAGAACACAGTTGATTTAAATCAGGGTCTACCAACAGATATCCAGTATGATTATAGTGAAGAAGACAGGGCGGTCGATATCCGGCTAACAGAATATCTTGGAGGAATTGATTTAAGCAGCAATGATTTTATTGAACTATCGAATGAAAACAAGGATTTTTTAATAGGTGTTGCATATAAGGCAGCAGAAGACTATTTTGAGGGACAGCAGGGAGGGGACTCTTCACTTTTTTTAGAAACATTTGATAATTTTAACAGGGAAGTCCACGCGCTTTTCAGGATAGATGGCAAAAAGAGAAGCATGTCGGTTGCAAATGAGAACAATCTTGCAAAAGCTGTATATATTGCGGCATTTAATGCTTCGAGAGATGAGACTTTGGGTGGAATAAGTAAAAATGAACTTTCAAATCTTAAGATAGAGATATTTATAGCAGGTGATAAGAAAAAATTAGATGAAGGTTATGAAAAAGGAATCCATGGAATAGAAGTCAAAAAAGGAAATGATATTAAGACATATTGCAACAATATCTCTGCAGAGGGAAACTATGACCTTGAAGGACTGCTTGAAAAAATGTGCAGAGAGATGGGATATTACGGCAGCTGTTATAACGACAGCGGCACTTCAGTATATTATTTTCCAACTATTCATTTTGGAACAACTGGCTATTCAGAAAAAACAGTATCTTTTTACAGATGCAAAACCACAAATATGGTGGCACAAAACGATATAGAAAAGATAAAGAAATCGCTTCTTTCCTGCGAAAGCTGGATGGAAAATAATTTAAATGATGACGGTTACTTCAACTACCTTTATTACACCTCAAACGGCACCTACCCTGATTCAAATAATATGATAAGGCAACTTATGTCATCAAGATGGCTCGCAGAAAAAAGCAATAGTAATGATAGACTTTTGAATCTACATAAAAAAAACCTGGATTATGTCTTTAAGAATTGGTACAGGGAGGAAGATGATAAGGGTTATATTTTTTATGATAACAATTCCAAGCTCGGCGCAATTGCCATGGCGCTAAGGACGCTTATATACAGTCCTTATTTTGATGATTATAAGGACAAAGCTGAAAAACTTGCCAATGCAATAATAAGCCTGCAGAATGTGGATGGTTCATTTTCAGCCTGGTATATCGAGCCTCAAGATATATCTGATGAGGACCATCTTTTAAGATTTTACAGTGGGGAAGCGATACTTAGCCTTCTTGAGTTCTATATTAAAACAAATGATGGAAAATACCTGGATGCAGCTAAATCAGCACAGGATTATTATATAGATGAATATGTAAAAAACATGAACGAAACTTATTATCCTGCGCTGGTCCCCTGGCAGACGATGTCTTTATATCATCTATACATGCTAACAAAAGATGCAAAATACATCGATGCGGTATTTACTTTAAGTGATGAATTAATAAAGATGCAAAATACCGACGGCAAGCCCTACATTGATTACCTTGGCAGGTTTTATGATCCAATCCATCCCGAATACGGGGTCCCGGCATCCTCAAGTACGGCAGTATATATAGAAGGTTTAAGTTATGCTTACGAGATTGCAAAAATTACAAAAGATGCTGAAAGAATGTTTGTGTATAAAAAAGCCATCATCCTGGGTGCCCACAACCTGATGAACCTGCAATTTATTGGAGATGACATGTATTACCTGGGCCATCCTGAAAGGGTGGAAGGCGCAGTCCGGTCAAGCGAGACAAGCAACAGCATAAGGGTTGATAACACACAGCACACAATCGATGCTTTTAACAGGATAATTACACTTTTTGAAGGACAAATAAAAGAAGCAAATCCAGAATCTTAATTAAAAAATGAGTTTTTCAAAAGATAAAAAAATTAAAGTGCTCAAAATATTCTTCCTTACCTTAATGGGTATAGGTCTACTATTTCTTATATTTCCATTATATACAAATTTAGTTGCATCCAGACAGGGAAGCAATGCTTTATATGAATGGGAATTGCTCTTAAAATCATCCAAATTTTCAGAAAACTCTGAAATTAATGAACACACTAAAGAGGATGCCGATAAAGTAAACAGCAAAACTCCTGAATCAACAGAAGATAGTACTACAGTCAGTACAGGTGGTGTTACCGAAGATTTCCTAAAGTCCAGTAAAATTGCAGAAACCCTTGTTGTTGAGGATACATTTCCTTTAAAGATGGAAATTCCCAAAATAGGACTTGAATGGATTGTAAATGATGGGACCGATAGACAGATTTTAAAAAAGGGACCGGGCCATTATACTGGAACAAAACTTCCAGGGCAGGTTGGCAGGTGTGCAATCGCAGGTCACAGGACTACATACGGGGCACCGTTTAATAAAATAGATCTTTTAGAATCAGGGGATTTGATATATTTAGAAACTCTCAAGGGATTTTTATTTACATATGCAGTTTCTGAAACTATTGTAGTAAAGCCTATAGATGTGTATGTTTTAAATGGCGGTAACAAAAGCGAGCTTGTACTCACCACATGTGAACCAGAATTTTCTGCAGCCAAACGCCTTATTGTGATTGCAGAACTTGTTGAAATAATTCCTTTGGAAATGAAACTTGATTTATGAAGAATTTTAATCTTAAAAGTTTCTTGAAACTCCTTTTAATTTCTTTTCTTGCGTTGATTTTAATTACTGGGATTTATTTTCTGGCATCATATTTTTTTGCCAGATCAAAATCAGAAAAATTACTCACCCGTATTTCGGAGATTAAGGAGCTCAATTATAACCTGGAGAGATTAAGAACAAAGCATTTAAGAGAGATCCAGAAAAAAGAAATACAGGATATAATAGAATTTGATGAAAAAATCCAGGCTCTAATAGAAGATTATAATAAACAGGTCAAAATATTTGAACCTGCAAATTTAAAAAAATATATAAACCTGGATGAGCTGGAAAGTATTGCTCATAATAACTTAAATATTTCTGAAATATTTAAGGAAAAGATAGAAAAGACGCACCCTGTTCCGGAACAGATGCAGGTTTTCTGCAATCTTTTGATTTCTTATCTGGATAATAATATAAGCATTAACAAGTCATTGCTGGATTATTATAACAGTGAAGATTATTCAGCATTTGATTTATCTGGGCTGGAAAATATCTATAAGAACAATAATGATATTATTATAAAAATCAAACAGGAAAGGATAAAAATCTATAGTGATAATAATATTGAGTATTTAATGAGTGAGGACTAGTGTTGTCACATCTACAAAGGCTGTAATAGCAAAATGCAAAAATTGAGAAAACATTTTCTATGGAATTTATTTATTATAAATAAAAATAGTAATCTCGATGCCTTATGTTGTTTAAACGCATCACAAAATAATAAAAAATAATATATTATTGTATAAATTATTATAAGAATATTATTATAATTA
>CAYGYY010000115.1:0-4949 GCA_964354265.1 uncultured Actinomycetota bacterium | reverse complement strand
TGATATTGCTGAAGCTTTCAGGAATGTAAACACCAGCAGGAATACTATAAAGACAATGATAAGATTTGACTGAGCAATCCCTAAATCTTTACCCTTCTTCTGTTAAGAGAGATTTTAAAGCTGTCAGGCCTGAAATATTCTTCAGTAAATAATATGGGTGTACCCTTCTGGTCGTAAGTTATCTGCTTCATAAGCAAAACCGGCATATTTTCACAATATTCAAGTTTTAATGCCAGGTCTGGAGTACAATTTATTGGTATGATTTCTGCCAGGCTGTTACCTATCTTTATCCCAAGGTCATCCTCTACGAATCCATATATTGATATATTCTCATCATTACTGCTGAGAAATGCTGCAACCAGGTGAGGCGCAAAATAATCAATAGAATATATAACAGGCTTATCGTCAGCGGTCCTGACTCTCCGGCAAACAAACACGTCAGAGTTTTCAGGGAGTCCCAAAGCGCATGTTATCTCATTTTCAGCTCTTACAAGCTTTTTTTCAAAGAATTTAACGCCGGGGTTATAGCCCGCTGCTGCTATCATTTCAGTCAATCCCAGATTTATGTCTACTGTGTCATTTATCCTGTTGAAATCCCCCGAAAGGAAGGTGCCAATACCATGCACAGTGTAGATGAGCCCCTCTTCCCTGAAGACTTTCAGGGCCTCCCTGAGGGTCAACCTTGATACCTTCAGTGTGGCTGCAAATTCAGTTTCCGGGGGCAGTTTAGCGCCAATTTTCAAGTCCTCTTTTTTTATATAATCTATAAGCGCCTTTTTTATTTTCAAATACGTTGCCATAATTAATTAAACCTTAAAATGCTAATATTCTTAATACCAGTCTAAATATCATAAGTTATTTTTACATGCTGATGCAGTTCATTTGATTTTTACGCAATATCTTAATCTATATCTTTTTCCCAAGCTTTTTCAGTACCGCTGACACATTATCCCTGTAAGAACCATCCGGTACAAATTTCTTTTCAAAAAATGCGCCTCCGATTGTAAATCCCCATACTTTTTGGTCTATTGTTGCCTGGAGCCTTTCCCAGCTGTTTATCGAACCGGCAGAAACTACGGGCACTTTGACTTCGTTTACAACCCTTGTTATGAGCTCATTTATTTTTTCAGGATATTTGTACCTGTAGAGCAGGAGATCAAAGCCATCCGCGCCTAATGCTTCAAGTTCTTTTGCCTCATTGACAAGTTCGTCTATTGTACCGTCAAGTATTGACGGTCTGTCATAGATCTTTCCGAAAAATGGAAAATACTTTATTTTTTTACCCTTTCCCTTGCCAACGATATCCCATATGGAAGGAAAGTATATTGTTCCCATCAGGTAGTCAAACCCCATATCCACTGCCATTTTAGCAGGTCCAAGGATTGCTTCTTCTTCATATTCAACTACTTCAAGGAAAGACTCAAATCCTGCAGCGTGAATCCTGTCGTTTAATATTTTCATCTTTTCCGGTTCAAGCCCCATCTCTTTATAACCAAAATAATCGACAGGAAGGTCTTTTACCTGTTCGAAGTAATCGAGGGCATCAGGAACAGTCATGTCATTTAAGGTAAACATGAGTATGAGTTTAGGCATCATTTTATTCTCCTTTTCGTAATTAACAAATCAAATAACCGTTTAATTATCAGTAATTTTTTTGCAAATATTTTTCAAATCTCTGGTCACAGTTTTAATATTATAAGTCATTTGATGACTAAAAGGTATAATCAGAGGACATAAATCAAAAAAAATGTGTTTGATAAACCGTTTATAAAAAATTGTTAAAACAGGATTATTTTAATACAATTGCAAATTAAATAAGTAATAAAAGAATACTGCTGCCAAAAAAAATTAGAATAGGACAGAGGAGTATTTAACTATGGTAAATATCGCAAGAGACATTGGAATAATAATTGCCAGTTTTCTGGTCGGGGCAATCCCTTTCTGTTTCATACTTGGAAAAATTGTGAGCGGTAAGAGGCTTACTGAGATTGGTGATAAAAACCCTGGTGGATGGAACCTTGCCTTCAATGTCTCAAAAATATGGGGTTTTATAGGCATTATCCTTGACATGGCAAAAGGTTATTTTGCTTACTTTATTGCTTTCAAATTTGCAAGCTCAATCAGCATAGAAATACTTGGAGCGCCCTATAACCAGGTCATCGCCATTCTTGCCGGATGTGCTGCTGTAGCAGGGCATAACTATACCCCATACATGAAATTCAAGGGTGGAAAAGGGATAGCCACCTGGGGCGGTTTTATGATTGCAGTTAATCCTTTTACAGTCCTGCCGGCAGCTGCGGGACTTTTATTGGGGCTTTTTGCAGCGCGTAATATGATATGGTCGATATCGCTGGGGATAGCTTTTTCAGGAATATTCTTATGGCTTTTCCCTTATTTATGGTTTTTCAACCCGACTCCTTTATTTCTTTTGATGATACCCCTGCTGCTTGCGATAATGCTTCCCAGGCAGATAAACAGGCAGATAAGCCCTGGATTAAATTTCAAATTCAGGAAAGAAGCAACATTAAAGGACCTGTTCAAACCAAAAATAAGATAAGTTTATAACATTTTTTATAAAGAGCTTAAAATATCTCTAACAATAGAAGAATCACATAAGGAGTATCATGCCTCAAGCGGCATTTTTTCGATTAAGCTTAACTGATCCCGGGCTTTTCAAAAATATCTTCTATAAGTTCTATTTCGTCTTCTTCGCCGGAGTCTATACTGTAAGTCCTGCCCTTCCAGTAAACACCCTTGCCGACTTTTGCTGCCAGATAAGACCTTACGGCAATTACAAGCATGTAGCATACTGAGACAGGCATGAGCAGGCTATCAAGTATCCTAATTTTAAACCTTAAAGCCAGCACTATCTTTATAAAAAGGATAATGAAGATCTGGATGATTATATGTGTCAGGATATGACCTGACCACTCAAAGACAATTATGCCCAGCGGCAGAAAAATAAACGGGAAAAGAAAAAATATTGAAAACACAATCAATGCTGCCGCTTCCTTAAAAACATTATAATCAAATGCGGCATATATGAATTTTGAAAATCCGCTCATTACTTCGCCAAGATTTGTATACATCCTGCAATATATATTTTCACTGCCATCAAATATCATATATTTATATCCTGCTTTTTTTATCTGCTTTGAAATATGAATGTCTTCCAGTATCTCACTTTTTACAGATTCATGGCCGCCCATTTTTTCATATGCCTGCCTGGAGAACATAAAAAACTGACCTATCCCCGTGCTGAAAAGCGGCCCCTTTGTCCTTTCTATAAGGCTTACAGGAAAAAAAGAAATTATTGCAAAGATTATAAAAGGCACTGTCATCCGCTCATGGAATGTTACGGTTATTTGTTTGGGGTAGACAGATATCCCGTCGAGCTTATTTGCAAGTAAAGCAGCCAGGGTTTTAGTTACAGTATCCCTGTAATGAAGAGTGTCTGCATCGGTAAATATATAATATCTTCCAGATGCGGCTTTGGAAAGCTGGTGACATGCCCAGCATTTTCCAAGCCATCCTTTTTTTAAAGGCAGGCCGTTGATTATCTTTACCCTGGGGTCTTTTTGCATAAGTTCTCTGACTATCTCTGAGGTATCGTCATTTGAATTATCGTCAAGCACTATAATCTCCAGGTTTTTATAGTCCTGCTTCATAAACGATAAAACACACCTTCTTATATTCTTTTCTTCATTTCTTGCAGGTATCAGGATTGATATCAGTGGTGGTGATTTGCGGATCTCTTCCGGGATTGAAAATTTTTTAATGTTTTTAAAAAGTATGATATTTATCAGGAAATTAATAAGGATCAAGGCAAGAATGCCAGTTATTATGTATTGATAAATCAACATAAATCCTCTTTATAAAAAGCCTTTATAAATAGATATCAAACAATTATATAATAAGACGCCAAATAATTATTAATGTTTTATTATTTTTAATAAACAATAACTTTTTAAAAGTACGCTTTTTTAATTCTAATTTATATTATATTTATTCTCCTGGCGTCATTTCTATATTATGTGCAGCAATGATACGGTTTGCTTTATATTCAATCAAGCTTTGCATCGGCTTTCTTTAGAAACTCTTCCAGATTAATGACATACCTGGTATGGGTTCCTTCGCCTATCTTGTCCCTGCCGTCATATGCAGCAACTGCAAATTTCAGTTTAAACCCTTCTATTTCGATGAGTTCCGCTTCTGCAACAGCTTCCATCCCAACTGGGGTAGCGGCAAGATGCCTTATCTCAACATTAGTGCCAACAGACGCAAGGCCGTCTGGCAAATGACTGTCAACACAATTAATTGATGCTTTTTCCATAAGGCCTATCATTGCTGGCGTAGCATATACCTTGACCGTACCGCTTCCAAACCTTAAAGCTGTATTATCAAGTGTTACTTTTTCCCTTGCCTGGCCTGTCATTCCTGCCTTTAAATTCAAATCCACAATAATCACACTCTCCTTTATTTATAACTGCTTAATAAAAACAGGTATTAAAATCTTTATGGGTATAAAACAAATACGTCGGCTGTTAAGAATATATTACAAATCTGAAAAAATTTGAAATCAATTTATAGATTTTCAGCAAAATAATTAAGACTCAATATGCATATAATTTGCCATATGGCCTGTGGGAATAAGGGGCAAGTTTTATAAAATCTGTGAAATCCCTTGAAATGATTTTTTTATGGTCATGACCAAAATAACTGCAGAAATTTAAAATATATTTTTCCAGAAGGACAGTGTCGCTATCATCAACAGGCATCTTATTTACTTCTTTGCCCATTTTATAATCCTCAATATCACCCCTTAAAAAAATAGCTCCGCCGTGCATCCCTGTCCCCACAAAACTACCGACAATAGAGTCTTCACCGGAAAAATAGAATTTTTCGAAATAAAAACTTTTATGGGCTTTTTGTTCTTCATGTCCAGATTT
>CAYGYY010000114.1:0-5313 GCA_964354265.1 uncultured Actinomycetota bacterium | reverse complement strand
CACTATTATTGAAATTAAAGTTTCCATCCAATAAATATTACTTGATTTTCCAGTAACTGCCTAATTCAAAATCAAATTCCACCGGCTTAATTTTTGCCAGACCTGCGGATGGATATTGGGTAATTTCACCAATATAAATCAAATCATCAACAAGATATAAATCGATTCTTACAAAATCAAAATCCTGACTTAATTTTTCTGCATATGATATCATTTTATCGAGTTCTTCTGGTTTTTCAATTGGCTTTGTTGGTTTATCTCTTGCAACATTTAATAAATCCCATTTTTCATTGTAAAAAGTAATTGCTAAATTACTGAAACGATCTGTATATGTACTGATAGCCTTGCATTTGCCGTGAAACATTAAGAATTTATAATCATCCGGAATATTCCCCGAACTATCACGAAGCAGTTTTTCAATAATAATCAGGGGCTTGATCTGGGCATAAGCCCATTCGTTCATTTTTCTACCATAAGTATTGTTTAACCATTTTTTACAAATCTTTATTATCTCATTTGCAGAAGCCAAATTATTTGCCAGACTGTAGAATTCTTTTCCATTTTTTATAATAAATCTTTTTTCGTTTTTTTGATTTTCTGCTATTATGTACCAGTTCGATCCATGATTTGCTTTTATTATGTACTCTTCTTTTAATTCATTAAATGGAATTTTTTCAGGTTTTTCAGTAACATATAACAAAGGTATTAGATACTTTTTTGCTTCACTTATACCAATTTTTTCTTCTATATACTTCCTGCCAAGATATTTATCAATAGTAATAGGTAAAAGTGGATTTCTATCATAAAAAGCTTTCCATACTATTTTTTCATTAAAAGATTCGGGATTTTTAAGGTTTAGCCTGTATCCATGTGCATTAAAGAAGGTTTTCTTTATAGCATATTTAAATGTAGCATTGTCTATTTTATATAAAAGGTTTTTTATTAATAAATATGCTTTTTTAATTTTATTTCGGTATCTTTTTGAAATAATATTTTTTAAAAAAACCTTTTTACTTATTTTATTCATTGGATAATATAGAATAATATTTTTCTGAAAATTATAATATATAGTGATAGTTTTTTATTATTTCAATAATTTTTCTGCTTCAGCCCAGGCTTTTATAAGCCTGTACAATTTAAAAAATGGATAAAGGGGATTTTTAAGATTTGCAATGCGGAAATTTCCATTGATAGGTTCCCTGAATAGAAAAGAGCTTATAATTTCTTTTAAAAAAAACTGGTGCGTGCTCCACCCTGGAAAATGTTTTTTGTAAATATAAAAATAAGAGACCAGCCTTAAATATGGAATATCATTCTGCGACTTGCGTGTTCCTCCCTTATTAGACTTTGTGTGGTATACAAATGGTTTTATGCTATGATAGATCTTGGCGCCACTTTTATATAATCGAAAACCAAGTTCAACATCAGCCATTCTTGGAATTTTTTCATCATATCCTTTTATCTTAAAGAAAAATTCGCGGCTGATTGATGTATTGCCTCCAGTTGTATAAATAACCATTCCATTCCACTTAAAAGGTACCTTTTTTATAAAAAAACTTAGAGGGTCCCTTCGCCTTATAAAACTTTTTTCTAAAGTGTCGGGTAATTCAGGAGTTAGGGAATTGGGACCAACAACTGCATCAACATTTTCTGTATCCATGACATTTATATGTTGCTCAATGAAATCTTCTTTAAACTCACAGTCATCATCCAGGAAAATAAGCACATTACCGGAACTTGCTTTTGCTCCTATATTCTGGGCAGGAGCATGTAGTGGTTTAGCAAGGTTGATTATTTTCAAGGGAAGATTGCTGAAACTCTCATAAAAGTTTACTGGGCGGTCATTAAGCGGTGTCTGGTCAGAAATAATGATTTCAAACGGTTGTATAGTTTGTTTTGAAAGTAATTTTAATACCTTCTCCATATACTCATACCTGTAATAGGTATGTATGATTACACTTATTATATGATTTTGCTTCATTTAAATATTATCTACCAGTGTGTTTTAAATTTACATCTAGAGCTTATACTGCCTGCAGCAACAATGTTTGCTTTATTTTAATCCTATTGTCTTTCAATTAAAACACAAAACTTCAAATTTAATTTTAATATGTTTTTAACTTAATATTATTTTTAGAGTTTCCATGTTGTATAATTAATAATGTTAAATATTTACTTATACATTTATCAACTAATTTTAAAAATATGTCTTCTTCTTTAAACAGCAATAATGACTTAAGGCTTAGCGTAGTCATACCTTCATATTACCGCTATGAGTGTTTGGGCACTGTGCTTAAAATGCTGGAGAATCAGTCATATAAACCATTTGAGGTAATAATCTGCGACCAGACTCCCCTGGATGAGCGGCCAGACAATTTTTACCATCAATTTAAATCCCTTCCATTGAAGATTTTAAACCTTGAAAAACCTTCTTTTTCTTATGCAAGAAATAAAGGTGCAGAAACGTCAGCAGGAGACATTATTTTGTTTCTTGATGATGATGTTGAATTTGCAGAAGATTTACTTGAACAGCATGTAAAAATAATGGCTGAAGAAAATGTGGATGTTGTAGTTGGCGCTTCGCCAAGATCTGAAAAAATACATGAACACCCGGAAGATAATGATTCCAGACAATTCGACCCTTTAAACTATCTTTTGAAAGCTAAGCGCGGTAAATGGACTGGAATGGTTTTTGGAATTATTGGCCTGAATTCTTCAGTGCGCCGTGAATTTTTTTTAAGAACTGGAGGTTTTGATGAAAAAATACCCCGAATGGAGGATGCGGAACTGGGTTACCGCTTATATAGAAGCGGTGCTAAAATATTTCGAAGCTATAAACCATTTGTATCTCATAAGAGATGGCCCGAAGGCGGTTCAAGAAAAATAAAAACACAAAAAGCTTATATCCGACTGGTTTCAAAGCTGTATTTATATAAAAAGCATTTCCCCGGCTGGAGCACCCGGCAATTCATCATACATGAGATATTAAATGCCCTGGCTTTTCGTACATCTATGTCCGGTTATTTTAATTTACGGCACTTTAAAAATCCTCTTTTCCCGGTGTCTGCTTTGTATATCCTTACTAAAGCATGGTTTAAGTCAGAAAAGCTTATTAGAAATACCGGTGATTAAAATAATTTATTTACTATTAAAAAATACTTATTTTAAAATCTAAAAATGAGTGAAAAAATAAGTATTATAATACCTGTTTATAATGTAGAACTTTATTTATCTAAATGCATCAAGAGCATTATAAGTCAAACATATCCGGACTTAGAGGTAATATTAATCAATGACGGCTCAAATGATAAAAGCAGGACAATATGCGACCTTTATGCTAAAAAAGATAACAGGATTAAGGTAATCCACAAGAATAATACCGGGATTTCTGATTCAAGAAATACAGGACTTGAAATTGCTGCAGGAAAATATATTGGATTTGTTGATTCTGATGATTATATTGATACTGACATGTATGAAAATATGCATGCAACTCTTTGTACTTTTGATGCAGACATAGTCGAATGCTCTTACTACAAAACATTTAGTTCGGAAGAAATCATAAAAAGCAATACTGGTAAAGTAGAAGAGTTTAATAATATCTCAGCTTTAGAAGAACTATTGCTTTCCAAAAAATTTATAACCTCAGTCTGGAATAAATTATATAGAACCGAATTATTAACTGGAATTAATTTTCCTAAAAACAGGATTAACGAAGATGAATTCTGGACATATAAAGTTTTTTTTAAAGCCAAAAAAATAATCCATCATGATATTGCTAAATATCATTACAGGTATAATGTAACCAGCGTAACAAAGTCTTACTGCTATTTAGAAAAAATGGATAAATTTTATGCGCTCGAAGAAAGATTGGATTTCATTCATAAAAATTGCAATTCACTATATAACCTGGCACAAAAAAAATTCTTTTTATTTATTTTTGGAAAATATGTTCTTTTGGAAAATAATAAAAACCTTGATAAGGATAAAAAATACCGTAATAAAATCAGAGGATACATACTCAACAATTATAAATCCTTATATTTAAATCCATTGATGAAAGAAAATAAACCGTTGCTTATATTATTTAAATCCAATCCAAAAATCGGATTAAAGATTTTAGAATTTTACAATGCATTTAAACCTTTAATAAAAAAAATCAAAAAATAAGCTTATATTACTGGTAAATTAAGATTGTTTATTATTTTGTTTTTATTAATATTTTTTTAGTTTTGCCCATTCCGCGCGATAAAACTCTCTTGAATCTCTTAACATTCCTTTCAATTGCTGTGGGTTCGGGACAATATCTTGAGCAACATTCACAAAAGTTGTAAGGCGCGGGATCATAATCATTAAGATAGTATTCGAGTTCTTTTTCAGTTACTGTAAAAAGGTTAAAAAGAGGGATTTCCATTTCCTGCTGAAAGCAGAAAAACGTATCTCCATTGCAATCCATCATTAGCTCTTTTGCCCTTTTCTGGCATGGTTTTGTGATATCATTAATTTTCGGGAGCTGCTTGTAATAATGATGGAGCTCAGAAAATGTCAATTTTATGTCGTATTTGTCATTTACAGCAAGAATCCTTTGTTTTGTTTCTTCACTGCAGAAATCCGGTAAAACATTAACCACCAGCCTGATACCTGCATTTACTATTTCAGGAGCAAATCGCTCTAAAAGATGGACATTGCGGTGCTCATCATCGCAACCGACTTCTATCCTGTCAAAGGTATCCAGGACTAATTCCTTCATTCCGATATATCTTCCTTTTGACCAGGAAAGCGGTATTAAATTTGTGCCTATACCCAGAGGATACCGTCCCTTGAATTGTTCTTTAAGGTAGGCGCAAATATCTTTAAACCGCGGGTGTATGGTAGGCTCTCCACCATTTATAATAATCGATTTAAATCTGGGACTTTTAATCATGCTGAACAGGTAATCAATATCTTTTACTTCAAGCAGATGTGGATCATTATGAAATGGGCAGAAGCTGCAATTATTCACACAACGTCCGTTAATCTTTAACTTAATATCTTCAATCGCCATAAATTCACCCTTTTTTTGTTTTTATTTACTTTGCCTGTATGCATGTATATATTATTAAATATGAAATATTACAATATTAAAAATATATCATAAGAATATTATTTTATAAATAACTCAAATCTTTCCTTTTTTTCAAGAAATAATAGATGTCTCCATATTTTAAATACTATTGATTATCTGATATATTTATTATGAGGAATAATACGGTTCTATAAAAAAATTTTTTATTTTATAACATGGTAAAAGTACCCTTAATTTCTATAATAGTA
>CAYGYY010000113.1:0-5324 GCA_964354265.1 uncultured Actinomycetota bacterium | reverse complement strand
ATATACATGATATTTATTGTTGGGCTTGGAAACCCGGGCAAAGAATATCAACAGACCAGGCATAATATCGGGTTTGTTATACTTGACGCTTTTCTAAAACAACTTGGCGGGCCTTCGGCATTTATCAAGTTCAACAGCGAGATAGTTAAGCACAACTATCAGGGAAATGATATCCTTCTTGTAAAACCACTGAGTTTTATGAACAATAGCGGCACCCCAGTTTCTTCGGCTGTTGCTTATTATGGAAACGGCCCCGAACAAATCTTAATAATCCACGATGATATTGATATTGAATTTGGCAGAATAATATTAAAAAGCGGCGGTGGGACCGGGGGCCATAATGGCCTTGAGTCAGTAGCTTCCCGGCTTGGAAACTCTGATTTTGACAGGCTGCGCTTCGGACTGGGAAGGCCACCGGGGAAAAAAGACCCTGCTGATTTTGTGCTCTCTAATTTCAGCAAAAAAGAAAGGGCAGAGATTGCGGAACTTGTTGAAAAAGCTTCCGATGCCATAAGCGACTATATACTTTTCGGGACAAGCTTTGCAATGAACAAGTATAACAGCCAGTGACTTTTAATTGCTGTAAATTATAAAAGTAAGATATCGATAATAAACAGGGGACGTTGATTTTTTAGTCAGCGCAAATTCATGTCCTGCAAGTGAGTATGGCCAGCAGTCGTTTCTTAAATCTGTCTTCTTGTTTATCCTTTATAATTTAATGCTAAAATATTTTTAGCGGAAACTTATGTAAATGTTATTTATTAATAAATTCATTGAAGAAAAACAATGGCAGGAATTTGCAGGGAAATATTTCCATGTTGCGGATTCTTCTGGAAAAAAAGCAAACACCAGCAGAAGTATTGTTTCTGATGAAGACATATGGCCATTCATAATATCTGCCTTAATGAGTCATACTAAAAGGCCCGTTCTTGTACTGGCAGCAACCATTGAAAGAGCTGATGAGCTTTCAAAGGAGATAAGGGCGCTAAGCCACGATATTAAGATTTATTCATATCCTGCGCTTGGCAGCGGGATATATAGCAGAAACAGGAGCATATCCCAGGACAGCCTGTCCTCAAGGCTTGAAATATTAAAACATACAAATGAGTTTGCTGCCAATAGAGAGCCCTTCCTCATATTTGCGACGAGCAATTCAATAATAGACCTGTTTTATGCAGAAAGCATTCTTAGCAACAGGGGTTATGAGATAGCGAAGGGGAAAAAATTAAATCGTGATGAAGCAATTTCCTCTTTGCTGGATATGGGTTATGAAAGGGTCAACAGGGTATTTGACAGGGGCGAGTTTTCGGCAAGAGGAGATATTTTTGATATATTTGATATAACTTCCCAGAATCCGGCCCGCATCGATCTCTGGCAGGACGATATCGGGAAAATATTTACTTATAAAGCGCAGGACCAGGAAATAATTTCTAATGTTGAAAGAATTACAGTATTTCCAAAGCTTGATATATTCAATAGTTTGGTCCATGGTCCTGAATCCGGAAAGATAAGCCTTATAGGGTATTTAAACAGAAGCATCGACCAGTATGGTGTAATAATATGCGATCCGGTAGAAGTAGACCTCAAATTAAAGAGCGATTTAGACCTGGTTTACAGGTCATATGAGCCCGATGCCCAAAACGAGCAGGATTATTTAAGCAGCGATAAAAAAGCAAGGGAAAAATATCTTAAGGATAATTTTTTAACCCATGATTTCCTTGATAGTGATGAGATAAAAAATACAGGTTTTTATCTTAGCCTTATTTCCTCAAATTTTGAAACTGAACAGGGCGGAGCCTTTTACTTTAAGGATATTGCCAGACAGAAGAGGAGCTTCGGAAATTCTGAAGTCTTTATTACTAATTTAAAAAAGGATTTAAAAGCGTCCAAACAGGTGCTTGTCTCATTGAAGAATATATCCAGGATAAAAAAAATATCCCAGGTCCTGCTGGATAACGGGGTATCTTTGAAAAACCATTTCAATAGTGTTTCAGAAGCAGCTGCAAATGCAGCAAATCTCTATGACAGGGACCTTTTAAGCGGATATGAGTCGGGCACAGTCTCGCTTTATGGTGAGCTTGATATATTTGAACAGCTTGAATCCGCATATGAAGCAGGTCCTGCGATACTGGAAGAAAGAGGTGAGGATTTTGAACCGGGAGATTTTGTTGTGCATAAGACTCATGGCATTGGAAGATATATTGATATAGTTTCTGACCAGGTAAATGGAAATAAAAGAGAGTATTTCCTGATAGAATATGCAGATAACGATAAGCTGTATGTGCCTTCATGGCAGTCGGACAGGATACATAAATATATAGGGGATAAGTCGCCTTCGATTTCTGCACTCAATTCAAAACAATGGGAAAACCTGAAAAATAAAGTAAGAAGCTCAGTCCAGAAATTAGCGGTGGACCTTGCTTCGCTTTATGCTGTTCGCAATACTGCAGAAGGTCATGCGTTCGGTTCAGATAATGTATGGCAGAAGGAAATGGAAGACCTTTTTCCATTCATGGAAACATCAGACCAGCTCAAATCCATAAGTTATGTCAAAGAATTGATGGAAATGCCAAAACCCATGGACCTCCTTGTCTGTGGCGATGTCGGTTTTGGAAAGACGGAGGTGGCAATCCGGGCTGCTTTTAAAGCGATTGAGAATGGAAAACAGGTACTCATGCTTGTTCCAACGACTATTCTTGCGGACCAGCATTTCAGGACTTTTAGTGAAAGGTACGCCAATTTTCCTGTTAATGTCGAAGTCATCAGCAGGTTCAGGACACAGGCAGAGCAGAAGGCAATAATAAACAGTTTTATGGACGGCAGGATAGACATGCTGATAGGCACCCACCGCATTCTTTCTGAAGACATTAAGCCAAAAGACCTGGGGCTTATAATAGTTGATGAAGAACAGAGGTTCGGGGTCAATGCAAAAGAAAAAATCAAACTGTATAAAAAAGAAGTCGATGTGTTAACACTTACAGCCACGCCCATTCCAAGGACGCTTTACATGTCGCTTACTGGCATAAGGGATATAGTGCAGATAGATACGCATCCCTCCGGCCGTTTCCCGATAGAGACTTTTGTTGGTGAAAAAAACGATTTTGTAATAAGGATGGCAATTGAACGCGAGGTCAGGAGACAGGGGCAGATATATTATGTCCATAACAGGATAAGCGATATACAGGAAAAAAAGTATAAGCTCAGCATCCTTATGCCGGGGGTAAAAATCGCGCTTACCCATGGCAGGATGGAGGGAAAAGAAATAGAAAAAGTGATGCAGGATTTCCTTGAAAAAAAATACGATATCCTGCTTACCACATCAATAATAGAATCAGGAATGGATATTTCAAATGTAAATACTCTAATTGTGGAAGACTCTCACAGGTTCGGGCTCTCACAGCTTTACCAGATAAGGGGAAGGGTAGGGAGGTCCTCGGAGAAAGCTTATGCATACTTTTTCTATCCGGACAGGCGTAACCTTAACCTGACAGCATTCCAGAGACTAAAAACACTTGCAGAATATACTGAACTTGGTTCCGGCTACAAAGTTGCTATGAAAGATTTGGAAATAAGGGGTGCAGGGGACCTGCTTGGCGCAAAACAGCATGGGAATATAAATAGCATTGGTTTTGATATGTACTGCCAGATAATAAGGGAAGAGGTTGAAAAATTAAAAGGCAGGCGCATAGAAGCAGATATAAATGTGCAGATAGAACTGCCTTTCAGTTCATATATACCGAAAAACTTTATAAGAAATGAAAAAGACCGGGTCAATCTTTACAGGGCGCTTGGAAATTTAAAGGACCAGCAGGAAGCATTAAGAGTTTCAGATAATATCCAGGAACGGTTCGGGCAAATGCCGGAAGTGCTCATAAATCTAATAAATATCGCCAGGATAAAGCAGATTGCCAGGCATGCGCAAATAGAACAGGTTCTTTTCTCAAAGGCAAAAGGGGTATATTTCAGGAAAATCACCCTGAACAGTGAAAAAGCTTCCCAGCTTTCTTCAATAAACCCGGGGCTTATATATAATCAAAAAAACAGGGAGATATTAATAAAGGCTTCTGAAAAGGATGTAAGCCTGGATTTAGTTTTGGGCTGTTTAAATGATATAATTGCCGTAATTTGATTTTTATGGCAGTTTAAAACAACGCTTTTTTTATTAATATATTAATAATATATTTGCAAAAGAACGTATAAAAAATTAAAATCTTTTAGAATTATTTAACCAGGTAATTTATAAAAAATAATATATAAAATATGTCGGCAAAGTAACATATCTTTACTGGAAAGGGAAACATCTTGAGCGATAAAGACGAAAATGGAAAAGATAAAAAAGAAATATATCACTGGGAGGAAGAAACCCCTGAATCAAAACAGGAAGTTAAAGTAAAAAAAAGCAAAAAAGTTACAAGAAGGGAAGCCAAGGAGGCTGAAAAAAAGAGACAGTCTGATTTAAAAAAAGAAAGGGAAAAAACAAGGCTCTCAAAAAAAGGCAAAATAATCTTAATAGCAGGAGTTTCAGTTGCTTTTATTGCTGCTGTTGCATGGCTGGTATTCTTTTATCTTGGCATTGGTATAGACATGACCAAAACCTATGCAAAATTCGATGGAGGGAAAGTAACACAGAAAGAAATGGATAGTTATCTGGAGTTTCTAAAAAATCAGGACCCTGCTTCCATTCCTGAAGAATCAGATCCGCAATATACGGTTCTGCGGCAAAACCTGATGGACTCGGTTATAGTTACAAAACTGATAGAAAGATATGCTGATGGCAATGGCATTGTTGTAACAGATGAGGAAGTGACTAATGAAATAGATACTGTCATTAAGCAGAATTATGAATCAGAAGCCGCCTTTGAAAAAGACCTCCAGGATAAAAAGATAAGCAGGCAATTCCTTAACGAGCAGGTTAAATCCCAGCTTATGAGGGATAAGGTATTTGCAAAAGCAACGGAAAGCGTGACTGTCAGCGACAGTGAGACCCAGAAATACTATGATGAAAATGCAGAGACCCTTTTTATGGTCCCTGAGCAGGTAAGGGCAAGCCATATACTGGCAAAATTCAATATTCCTGAGGGCCAGGAATTAAATGATACTATAAAAAATGAAGCAAAAACCAAAATCCTTGATGTCCAAAAGCAGCTTGAAGAGGGGGGAGACTTTGCAGAGCTTGCAAAGAAATATTCAGAAGATACTGCAAGCGCTCCAAATGGCGGTGACATAGGTTTTATAAGCAAGGGCCAGACGGTTGCAGAATTTGAAGAAGCTGCGTTTGCGCTGGATGTTGGCGAAGTCAGCGAAATAGTCGAGACCACCTTTGG
>CAYGYY010000112.1:0-5532 GCA_964354265.1 uncultured Actinomycetota bacterium | reverse complement strand
CTTCTGCTTTTGTTAAAATAAGATCATTATCGTATTCAGGCTGTTCTCCTTCCACACCGGTGAACCGCACTTGACCATCTGCAGGTATGAATGGTGCTGCAATATTCCTCATCTCCAAAATCCAGGGATCTGGCTCATTCATATCTTCTGCTGCAGTTGTCTCTTCTGCTGCAGTTGTCTCTTCTGCTGCAGTTGTCTCAGGCGCAGCTGTCGTTTCAGCTGCTGTTGTCTCCGCTGTTTCTTCAGTCGTACAACCCGTCAGGCTAAAAGCAGCTACAAGCGAGACAGAAATTAAAGCAACAAATAAAATCCATATTGCTTTTTTCATCAATTACCTCCATTGATTTTTTGTTTTGACAAATTTTTTTGATTCTTTTTTAAATCTTTTCGATAGTGACTCCTTTCTGATTCTTTTTTTTAAATATCTTAGTATTTATTTAAATTTACTGTAAAGCTGCAAAACAGTTATAAAATTAAAACTAATAAAATGCTAAAAGTTGAATTTATTTTTAATTAACATATATGAAGCTTTATTTTGTTGTGCCCCATATGTCATTTACAAGCCATCCAAGGTCAAGTCCCTCAAGCTTTTTAACACTCGGCCTGCTTGTTTTTATATCCCATTCCATTTCTTCGTAATACTCCATTACCATTTGTTCCCAGTCAAGCGAAATACCCTGAGTTTTGCCTTCAGTAAGCGGCGGTCTGCCGAGCATCCTCCCAGGTATTTTATAATCAAGCTGATTGATGCCTTCCCTCAAGTTAAAAGCCTGTCGCAGATTCATTATTCGCTCCCCGGTTTTTACAAGCTCACCAACACTGATATCCCAGCCGGTTATTGCCGACAGGTATTTTGCATGGTTTCTTATATCCGTACAGCCCCACGCAAACAGGCACATTCCAGTTGAATTGACTGTGTGGACCAGGCTTGAGAGTATCTTGATTTCCTTTGCCCTGCCCAAAAATTGTGTCTTGTTTTCCCCTGCGCAGGTAGAAAAGTCTATACCGGGAAAGATTTCACCTATATCTTTATGGCCCAGGTTCTGGTTTGCCTGGCAATGATTTGAAGGGGTTGGTTCAAGCGCGTATATAATTGCAAGGCTTGGGTCCCAGCGGCTGTCATGTGCGGGAAGTTCCCTTCCGCCCACATGCATGGCAAAAATATCAGATCCCCTGCCAATAATCTCTGATGCTCTTCTTGAGCCATCAGCAAGGATATCGCCGATTCCCTGCCTTGACACTATTTTTTCAGTAAGGGCTACTATTGATTTATGGTTTCCCCAGGTAAGCTCAAGTCCATCAGTGTCATCTTTGGTAAGGATGCCATTTTCAAAACATTCTATCGCAAAAGCTATTGAACCGCCTGTTGACATGGTATCTATTCCATACCTGTTGCAGAGATCATTGCATTTTATAATTGATTCATAATTTGAGTTCATGCATAGGGCACCAAACATCGCAGATGTCTCGTATTCTGGGATATGCGAGGGTTCGTCTATTGCATATTCACCCGTTGCAAGCATAGACCTGTCCCAGCAAGCTATGGGGCAACCAAAACATGTCTCACTCTTTACTATATACTTCTTTACATTATCATATTTGAACTGGCTGTAATCACCCATGTCTGATGTTGTACCTGACCAGTTCTTAATCGGGCTGTCCTGCTCATCTATACCGAACTCTATTACTGTTGGGGTCCCCCCGTATCTCAGCCAGGCTGCATCTCCATAATCTCTTTTTATATCTTCGATAAATTGTTTTCTTGACTCATCATATGCCGCTTTATCACTAATTGGGACTTTTTCTGAGCCCGCTACAACTAGTGCTTTAAGATTTTTTGAGCCCATTACCGCACCCATGCCAGAGCGGCCGGCAACTTTTCCTTTACGATTGGTAATATTTGCAATAAGGCGCATCTCTTCTCCGCCTTTGCCTATTACTGCTGGTTCAGCATTTTTTCCATGCTTTTGGCGCAGCAGGTCTTCTGAGACATAAGTGTCCTTCCCCCACAGAAAACCGCCATCCTCAAGGCTGGCTTTGCCATTTTCAAGCAAAAGATATACCGGGTTATCAGACCTGCCTTTAAAGAATGCGCCATCAAATCCTGCCATCTTCATCCTGGGGCCGAATGAACCGCCGCAATTTGAGTCGCCCCATGTGCCCGTAAGCGGGGATTTTGCACAAACTCCAAAACGTGCGCCGCCAGGAATGGTAGTGCCGTCTATTGGACCTGTCATTATTGCAAAGATATTTTCAGGACTTAGGGGGTCTACACCACTTTTCTGGTTTTCATAAATATACTTGCACCCAAGTCCATATCCACCAAGGTATTGCCGCTTTATCTTGTCTGGAAAATCAAATTCCTCAATTTTTTTTCTTTCGAGATCAACGAGTAAATATCTTCCCATATATCCGCCGGATGACATTCAGAAGCTCCTTTTCTTAATTCTTATATTGTTTATTGACATCAGTATGGTTCCAGGTCCTCAGTTACAGGTTTTAATTCACCATGATAAAGCCTGTCTTTCAAACCTCCGGCGACAGCAAGCACTTCACCTGTTATATGCCCCGCAAGAAGATCTGAAGATAAAAATACTACTGCTGAAGCAATATCAAATGGTGTGGCAACTTTCCTCAATGGTATAGTTGAAGTTATTGTATGCACAAATTGCCTGTCCTTCAGCATATCATAAGTAACAGGTGTTGCAGTCCATCCGGGATTTACTACATTTACACGGCCTTTTTTTGCAAACTGGATAATCTCCACCCTTAATGTCTGTGCAAGACCAAAAATTATTGCTGCTTTTGTTGCTGCATAATCCTGGTGCTGAGATTCTCCGATGACACCTGCTGTCGAGCCTATGAAAACAATAGAGCCATGTTCTCCGGGATATTTCCTTAAATTCCTGAAAAAACCTCTTGCAAGCAAAAAATCTGCTGTTGAATTAAGCTGAAAAGCCCTGTTCCACTCATCAAGAGTCCTGTCTGCAATATATCTGGTTTCGGACCAGACCCCTGCGCAGGCTACAAGCGCATCTATCCTTCCAAATCTTTTATCGGCTCCCAGGAATATGTTATCGACTTCCGCTTCTTTTGTCAGGTCGGCAGGTATAATTATAAATTCACTTTTTAACTTTGACTCCAGTGCCTGTATTTCCTGTTTTCCTCTTTCGTCCGGAAGGTATGAAAGAACAAGCCTTGCGCTTTCCCTGTCAAACATCCTTGCTATCTCTGAACCAATGCCTCCGCTTGCACCTGAAAGCAATATTGTTTTCCCTTTAAGCCCGGTTTCCATATCTCATCCCCTTTATCCGTGATAATATAGTTAAATTATAATAACTACTTGATGCCATAAATATTTCTCGCATTTTTATAAAGTATCTTTTCTGCAAACTCGATTGCCTCGCCGGCAGTAATCCAGTCCTGGCTTACAAGCTCATCCAGAGCCATACCCAGCACCTTTACCCCTTGCGTATAACCCATCCAGTATGTTTCGGGTATTATAACTCCGTCAGAACCAAACATTATCCTGTTTACCGGAGCAAATTCAAGAAGTTCGAGAATAGCTTTTTTCCCTGCAACACCAAAATATGGATTAATTGCAGTGATATCGCAGAAGACATTCGGGAAAATACTTACCATATAACCTGTCTCCACGGTAAAAGGATAACCGCTATGGGTTATGACGACCTTTATACTCTTAATCTCGTCATCTGCAAGCAGGTACTGCATAAGTATTGGATTTGCTACACGCAGGTCAAGCGCAGGAGCGCTCCCCAACCCTGTATGAAATTGTACCGGCAGGTCGGCTTCTTTTGCCTTTAACAGCCCCATAACACAAAAGTAATCCCGGATTATCTTCTCATCAGCTTCATTTTTATTCTTCTTAAACCTTTCATAAGCATCGCTTGCCTCTTTTGCCGTCCTTTTAATGACCTCCAGCCCGGTTTCATAGGCAATGATAGATTTCAAGGCAATCACTTTGTCGACTTTTATTGCCCTGTCTATATCGCTGCTTACAATATCGATCGCTTCTTCAAAAGTTGCGGGCATTTGTTTAAATACTTTGAATATACTTGTATCATACCTGAAGATAGGGTAGGTCTTACAACCAACAAGGTCTGAAAATATTTTCAAATCGACGCTGTAGCCTGTGAATTCTTCATGCGGAAAACCGGTATCAACAAGCATTGTATTTATTCCGGTGGATTTAAATAGTCCCTGGATATAACTTTTCGGGTCTTTTTTATATACTTTGTTTCTGAACTCTGCAATCTGTTCCTGGTTTGAACCAACTGGCGCACCTATCGCTTTGCCGAGTTCACGCATCATTTTATGGTTAATTAATGTATCATTAATAACTTCTGCTGGCGGCCTCCAGAGGGACATATTGAAGTAAACCCTGAAATCATCATCTTCCCGTGCCGGATCAAAAGGATGATTGTGTGAATCAACTATAGGAATTTGTGACAGATCCATTTTTTCCCCTTTCTTATAATTAAAATTATTATTTCACTCCAGATACAATTTTATATCAATTCAAGGATGTCAATTTAAAATAACTTTTAAAAAAACATTATGCATCTTAACTTATAAATCTTTTACGGATTCGCTGAACTCACTCCTGATATCATTTAAAAAATCCTTATCAAGCATTACCCTTGCGCCTGTAAGTGCAATAGCTTTCATGCCAAGCATCATCCCTTCATAAGCAATTGCGGTTTTACCACAATCTAAAAATTCTGCTGTATGTAGAGCCAAACCATCATTTGCAGTTTTTACCATCGGATGTAAAACCGGGAGCTGGTAGCTCAAATTTCCAATATCCGATGAACCCAACAGGAACGGCTCATTATCCATTTTTGCTCCCAGGCTTTCAAAATTCTTTTCAAATTCAGCAATCAGGTTGGTATTTTTTAAAAGGTCATTACCGGGGTCCTCAAAAACTGAGATGGTAAGCTCTGTCCCGGTTTGAAGAGCTGCCCCTCTTGCACAATTCTTTACTTTTTCAATTACTTCATTTAAATATTTCCTTTGCTGGGACCTTATATAAAATCTTGCAACCGCAGTTTCAGGAATTATATTTACTGCATCTCCACCCTTAATGACATTGCCATGTATCCTCACATCTTCTTTTAACTGTTGCCTCAATGCATTTATCGAAGTAAACAGTAAAATAACTGCATCAAGGGCATTTATCCCTTCATGCGGAGCTGCTGCTGCATGTGCGGCCTTTCCCTTATAAGAAAATTCAAGGCCATCGACAGCAAGGACTATGAGCTTCGTATTATTTTTTGAACCGCCGTGGAACATAAGCCCTGCATCCAGGCCATCAAAGGCGCCATTCTTACCCATTATCCCCTTTGCATCCATCCATTCTTCTGCAGGAGTGCCTACTACTACGATTTTTCCGCATAGATCGTCTGCTAATTTGCTTAATGCAATTGCAGTATTCACTGATGATGATGCTATAATGTGGTGATGACATGCATGTCCCATTTTAGGGAGCGCATCATATTCTGCAATAAAAGC
>CAYGYY010000111.1:0-5542 GCA_964354265.1 uncultured Actinomycetota bacterium | reverse complement strand
AAAAGCTATCTTGACGCCTATAGAAAACCACTGCAATGCATTAGTATTGGGTGATTAGAAGTTGAGATTGTCGAACTATGAAAGATAGCTTAAACAATAAAATTGAGGATCTTAACTGGAGAAAACGTAAAACTGCTGCTCTTAGCTGCTTAAATACAATTTCACAATTGGGTTATTTATTCTTCTTAACAAAAGGGCACCTATAACAGTTCCTATAGGAAAGGAAAGCATTGTTAAAATTAAAAGTGCTCTAATAAGCTTTACAGAGAATTTCTTTCTCTTGTTAATTCCGAAAATTGTTATTGCGTACAGTGTAATTACTGCAGCCCCAACAATTATTCCAAAAATTGAACCCGGTATTAAAAAGGGAGGATAAATTACATCTGGAGATGGATGAAGAATGCTCATACTGTGAAGTGTCCATGCCAGTATAAATATGGATATAATAAAAATTATTGAAGTTAATACTATTGCAATCCAGGACCAAATTCTTATTCCAGCCAAATACTTTTTTACATTACTGTTATTGTCTGGATTATTATCGTCTAGCGATATTGCCATTATTTTTATTTTATGATTTTTGAATGAGTTAAATTATTTTTATAGAATATATAATAACTTAATATTATAATAAAATAAAAATCTTTATACGAATGTCTAATAGAAAAATTATTTTCGCTTCATTACTAATTATATTTATTCTTATCTCCGTTATTGTTTCTGCTTGCGGTAATGTAAAAAACTATGGAAATGGTATGCTTCAAAATTTGTTGGAGTCTATTGATTCAGGCAACTACGAAAATTTTAAGAGCGACATGGATAATGATTTGGAAGAGAAATTTACAGAAGAAGAATTCAATAAATTAGTAAATGCCGTTAAAGAAAAATATGGTGATTACAAAATATATTCAGTTGAATTTATTAGCTCAAATAAAGAAAACAGGACTACAACCGCTTATTTTTTTACTGAATATTCAAAAAACCCCAAATTAAAGGTCATGATTAAGTTCAATCTATTGGGAGAAATTTATAAAATTGCTGATTTTAAATTTGAAAATTAACAAATTTCTTATTTTGCTTCTTGTTAAAACATGTAGCTAGAACTATAAAATATTAGCAAAACAAACTATATTTTTTGTTTATAATAAATTTAAAACACCATAAGTTTGTCCGTCCTATAAAGGGATCAAAAAAGTTTTCTAAAGACCATCCATATTGCCCCTGGCTCCATCCCGGTTTTGTAGAAGGTAGTGGATGTGGATGAAAATATTAGGGCAAATATTGACTATGGATCCGAATCCTTTAAAAGGGATCTTAACAGGAGAACAAGTAGTGAAAGAGTATTTTCAAGACTTCTTTCAATACTTATGCAAAAACCCTCGGTGGTTGGACTCACCGCTACTGCAAATCTCTGCACCATATCCCATATTACTGTACTGGCTGTCGCCTATTTTCCTCATTTGTCAAAGAACCTAATAAAATTCGGTTTGTTAAAAGCTTTCTACCGAATTTTTAATTTCGTGAAGCCCTATTTAATTATTATTATAGATTAATGCAAGCCTTGCTCTGTCCTTGCTATTACGCTATTTACAACTCTTGCTGCTATAGGGTGACCCTTTGCAACCTGTTTAGCCATTGCAAGTCTATCAGTGATAATCCAGTGATTCTTTATCTTGTCACCGCTAAACTCGTATGTGCAGACATTGCCTACTTTAATTATTGTTCCCTTATATTCAGCACTATATTTAGTCTGATATACTGCTTTATTGTCCTTAACAATAATTCCTATCCCATCATCGCTAAATTTTATATCTGTAAGAGAATTTGCTAGCCATTCACCATATTTTTTAATTTGTTCTTTTCCAGTAAATGTACCTTGTGTAGTAAACCATGTAGCATCATCAGTAAAGAAAGAGAGTGCTCTTTCTACATCCTTTTTTTCTAAAGCATCAACAAAACTACGTATGGTGTTTTCCATTTCTTGTTCAGACATTATAATCACCTCTTTATATATTTTCTTGGTTAAAATAAAAAACCGACCCATTTAGTCGGTTTTGCTGTTAGCTAAGCTTACTTAAAGCACCCAAATTAAAAGTAAGCATCAAAGCTACTAAATATTTAATTTTATAATTTTATTTAAACATAATTTTAAAAATTTATCAATATAAATATATATTAATTTATGAAATTTTATTTTTATACATTAATTTAATAATATCTTTGACATAATAATTAATCTGATAATAAATGCTTTTATTAATACTTGATAACACTACAAAATACTATTAGGCTCTACCCTATTATAAACAAATACATTGATTATTTCTTAAACTACTTACAAACTGGAAAAGATGCTGCAAAATTTGTATCCAGTCTAGGAAAAACATCTCAAAATGAGCTCAAGTAATTGTGGCAGAAGCCAAGTTATAGTCTAAAAATACTTAAAAGATGTGTTTAAGGTTGTAATAAGATAACTACATGACCCTTTAAACTCCGGTCATCAACCCTGGGCTGTTTTATCACAAGGGGGATCATACCTGCTAGCATTTGGAATATATACAACTCTTATTATATTTATACTTTGGGGATCTAAAAGCAAGTTCTTGTAAATCGGCTATGCGAAGTTGCCTGAAGCGTAGCGTAAGGTAATTTGTGTGTAGCGACCGAAGGGAGTAGAACCGCGTAGCCGCTGTTGTCGGAAGTTGTATTTGCCATCAATACCTTTCCCCTGAAACTAATTTATATAATTTGTCTAATTTTTCAATTTCAGTTTTATCAAGTGAAATCGAAATCGCTTCAATATTTTCTTGCAGGAATTTAATTCTTTTTGTACCGGGGATAGGGAACACATCATCGCCCCTAGATATCACCCAGGCAAGTGCAATTTGTGCAGGAGTTGCAGATTTTGATTTAGCTATTTCTTCTACTGTCTTCACGATCTCTAAATTCTTGCTAAAATTCTCTGCACTAAATCTAGGATTATACCGTCTGAAATCACCTTCTTCAAAATCTTCAGCCGATCTATACTTTCCAGATAAAAATCCTCTACCTAGGGGACTATAAGGAACTAAGGCTATGTCCAGTTCTCTACAAACTGGAATTACAGATTCCAAATCGTTACTCCATAAAGAATATTCGGTTTGAACTGCAGATATGGGATGCACCATATGAGCTATTCTAATAATTTCCTCCGAAGCTTCGGATAACCCAAGATATCTAACTTTACCTTCTTCTACCAATGCAGACATTGCACCAACAGTTTCTTCAATGGGTGTATTAGGGTCGACTCTATGTTGATAATACAAATCGATATAATCAATACCTAATCTTTGTAAGCTCTTTTCACAGGCTTGTTTTACATATTCAGGTTTTCCATTAAGTCCTGGAAATGAACCATCTGCTCCTCTTAAAACGCCAAACTTTGTAGCAATTACAATATCATCTCGTTTATACTTCAAAGCTTTTCCAAGTAAGGTTTCATTTTTCCCTTGGCCATACATATCTGCAGTATCAAAAAAGTTAATACCATTGTCTATAGCGTAATGAATAACTTTTATTGATTCATTATCATCATAAGACCCATAAAATTCACTCATTCCCATACATCCAAGACCTAATTGAGAAACCTGTAAATCACTGTTGCCAAATTTACGTTTATTCATATCTTATCCTCCTAAAATATGATACAAGCTTGTATTAATTTTTATTAAAAATAATTAATAAATATCATTTTAGTATTATATCACAGGATATAATCCAACCTTACAAAGTCCCGATTTCTCCAGGGAACACTATGGGATTCGCGTTAATTAAAAACATTTATTTTGTGTTTAATTTTGGTTTTTAATACTAAAATTTGTTCTTTCAAAACACATTTTTTAAGTATTTTTAGAAGTGGAGTTAGTCTATAGGCCGAGTTATAAAATACTTAAGAGATATACTTAAACTTGTAATAAGAAAATGACAGGGGTTTTAAGAAATAATTCTTGCATAGATATCACCAGAAACAGGTGTTTTTTTAGGTAAGTTTAAAAGTATATTTGAAATCTCTTCAGACTCAACCCATCCTTTTAAAACTAGCGAAATCGACTCTCCAAACGAATAATTAAATTGGAATTCACCAATAGAAGCAAGATATTCTACAATATTTATTGCTGATAAAATGAATTCTGGTGTAGGTGTAAATTCAAATGAAACCGCCTTTATAGGCTCTGATAATCCTTTTATAACCCTGTATTCATACCCTTCGACATCAATCTTGCAAAAAGCTGGCTTTCCGTATTTATAGATCAATCTGTCTAAAGTGGTAACGGCGACAGTAGCAGTTTTTTGCCATTTAAAAGCCTGGGTTGAAACAAAAAACATACTGCTTGATTTTATACTATCTATCCATTCTTTTGACATGGATGAAAGCGTATGTGAGTCACTTACCATAAGCTCTTCTTTTCCATGGTTATCACTGATTGCCTTTTTTATTAAGGTGACTTTTTCATTATTGCCATATTTTTTTTGCAGCTTTTGCATGCATACAGCTTGAGGCTCTACCGCAACCACCTTTGCGCCAAGCTTTAAAAAGATTTCAGTCCTTAAACCAAAGTTGGCGCCGATATCGAAACATAGATCATCTTTTTTAATAAATTGAGAATAAAATTTTAATAATTTTTTCCTATTGACAAAATTAATTAAAATCAATGACATGTTGTAAATAACTTTATATATTCCAAGTGACCTCATTAAATTGATGCCTGTATCAATAAACCTATAAAAAATCTTAATAGGCGTCAGATTTGTTTTTAAATATGGTATTGTTTTACTATGCATTTTTTATTATTAAGTTTTTATTATTAACATTTTTGTTAAATTTATTATATAAATGACTGAAAAAATTATTTTCTGTGTCTCCCTACCTTCCTGTTGCCCTTTTTCTTTGTAGCCTTCTTTTTAGGTGGAAGTAGAACATCGGGATTTTTTTCTTCTATCTTGTCAGTCTTTTTTTTCTTATCCATATTACCTCCTCGTAATGCCAAATTCGTTTATAATTTAAAATATTATCCATTTTTAGATACTCTTCAAGTGCTCATGGTGTCTTTTAAGGGTTCAAAAGTAGAGTAAAAAGACAAATTAAAAATTTTGTACTTTCGGGCTTAAAAATAAGAAGTAAAAATCTCGAATTGTTTTTTTATTAAGAGACCCCACTATAACGGGGTCTCTTTTTAATCATCAAAATAGGTTACCGGGTATTTAAGCCTGGTTTAATATCTTCTGTTACCGCTGTATTCTCTTTCTCTTTGAGGATGAGCTTCATCTATTCTTAGATTACGACCTTCAAAGTCTGTACCGTTTAAAGCCTCTTTTGCTTTTTCTGCTTCTGATATATTTGTCATCTCGACAAATCCAAAACCTTTATCTCCAATCACATTGACTTTTTGAACTTGGCCATGTGATGAAAAAAGCTTTTTCAGTTCTTCATCGGTTACAGAATAGTTTAAATTGCCTACATATAGTTTGTTACTTTGCATACTAACCTCCTTTTAAAATATTA
>CAYGYY010000110.1:0-5687 GCA_964354265.1 uncultured Actinomycetota bacterium | reverse complement strand
CCAATGGGGGATACGGGTCCTGTCACTTATGCGGGAAATATAGCTCAGAAAATTTCAGAGCTTCTCAGCGGTTTGGTGATAGTGCAAATACTTCAGGAAGGACTGCCCATTGCATTTGTTGTGCCGCTTGAAACCTTTGACATGAGGACTGCGCAGATATGCCTGGCTTCAAGACCTGATTATCTTTATGGGCTTGCAGTCGGCCAGATAGAAGATTATCTGGATATCCCGTTCATTTCGCCTGTCTCCCCGGACTCAAAACTCCTTGATATGCAGCAGGCTTACGAGCTTTCATTTTCGATGCTGTCAAGGATTCTAAGCAACAATAAGTGTCTTGTCATTCATGGGCTTGACCAGACACATGCTATTAATAATGAACTGCTATTTCTTATGGATGAGATAATACTTTCAGGCAGGAAGATGCTTGAAGGGATCGAGGTAAGTGAAGAAACTCTTGCGCTTGAGCCTCTAAAGGAAGTAGCCGCAAAAATGGAAGGTTCAAGAAGAAACGGTCATTTTTTAAATCACAGGCATACTCTAAAATGGTTTGCAAAAGAGCAGGTTCCAAGGAAAGATAACATTATTGATAAATACAGGCGGGAGAAATGGATTGAAATGGGTTCAAAGTCATTTGTAAAGAGGGCGAATGAAAAAGTCAATGAAGTACTCCAGGGTTATAGTCCGGAACCGCTGCCAAAAGAGATCGAGCGTGCTATTGAAAAGATATATGTAAAATACGGCATACCGTTAATTGAGAAGATTTCTACCGGAGATATATAAAAAGATTTTACAAAAGTAAGCATCCTTTCAGTAAAATTATAAGGTTTCAGGAGCTGTATTGATATTTTTAAAAGTCATTATAAAAAGCTCCATAAAAAAAACATGTATAAATTCTTATTCAAGCCGATAAAGCTTGGCAATATTGAGCTTAAAAACAGGATAGTCTTTTCATCGATAGGGATTGATTCCTACAGTCCAGACGGGACAGTTACAGACGAGAATATTTCCTTCGTTAAAGCACGCTCAATTGAAACCGGTATGATAATAACTACAGTTTCAATGGCGACCTATAAATATGGCAAAGTTAAATTTATTGGAAGTTATGATGATTTTTTTATAGAATCATTATCAAGATTTGCACAGGCAGGGCACAGCGGAGGTGCGAAAATTGTTCTACAGGTCTCTGCAATGGGAGGACCCAATACACTTGCAGATGATGTGTTCCACGACATAATCCCTTATGTACCAACAATAGATATTCCAGACTTCAGGCATCAATGGAAGGGGAAGAATAAACCAGTAGAACTTGCGACGGAGCAGGTTGAGGAAATAATACAGGATTTTATATATGCATCGCTGAGGGCTAAATCCGCAGGATTTGATGGCGTTGAATTATTCGCAGCAGAGGATTTCCTGCTTTCATCATTTATTACACCGCATTTTAACAAAAGGTCGGACAAATATGGCGGAAGCTTTGAAAACATGATGAGAATGCCTGTTGAAATGATAAGGGGTATCAGGAAAGCTTGCGGTGATGATTTTATTATTGGTTTTAAATATAATACATATTATGAATTTCCTGAAGGTGACGGGATAGACCTGCCTCTTGGAATAAGGATAGGCAAACGCCTGTCAAAAGAAAAAATTTCCTATATCCATGAGTATTCATATGCAAAGCATGATATCCCTTTTTCCCTTTTTAAATATTCAATCATGCCAAGCCAGTATCAGCCAAGAAATTCCACTATAGAGATATCTGAAGCCTTAAAAAAACAGGTACAGAACATTCCAATAATGGCAGTAGGTGCGATTTTAAAGCCTGATGAAGCTGACCAAATAATAGGTGGGGGTAAGGCAGACCTGGTCTCTATAGGCAGGGCTTTTATTGCTGATAATCTCTGGGCCTATAAAGCAAAAAGAAATATACCGGTGAGGCCATGTATAAGGTGCTTTGTTTGTCTTGATGAAGCTACAAAAAGCAGGATAATAGGCTGTTCTGTAAACCCGGATGTGCTTGTTTCTGAAAATAAAGCGTTGAAAAAAACAAAAATACCCAAAAAAATAATAATTGCTGGCGCAGGACCGGCAGGTATTGTTTGTGCGCTTGCCCTGCATGAGAAGCGTCATATAGTAGAGTTATATGAAAAGGAATATGGAATTGGCGGAAATCTTGTTGCAAGTTCTGTTAAGGGACTTAACTATGAACACAGGGATTTGCTGGATTATTATATGAATGAATTGAAAAAAACAAATATTAAATTATTCACCAGTACTACGGTTACTAAAGAAATTTTAATATCTGGAAACCCTGATTCTGTTGTACTGGCAATAGGAGCCAGGCAGAAGATTCCGGATATAGATGGCATTGGTAGAACCAATGTTATAAGTGTTTCAAAAGCAATCTTTAATGCATTTAAAATAAAAAATAAGGAAATTGTAATAATCGGCGGCCAGGATAGGGCCTGTGAAGCAGCATTGATGATGGCTAGAAATAAAAATAAAGTTACTCTACTGGAAGATAGCGATAAATTAATGTCCGGTAATGATATTGAATACCTGACAATGGTACTGGAGAAGATGATGGTTGAAGAAGATGTAAGATTCTATTTGAAGTTTAAAGTTTTAAATATAGGCAATGATTTTGTGATTGCTGAAAATATTGTTAATAAAAATAAATTTAAAATAAAATGTGATTTAGTTGTAAATGCCTTCGGCTTTGAAGTACCATATAATGAAATAGAGCTACTTTCGCATGCTTGTAAAAAAATTTATGTAATTGGTGATTGCAATAAACCCGGAAAATTATTCCAGGCGGTCACCCAGGCTTATGAGACAGCAAAGACAATATAAGTAATTTGATGATTAAATTCAAAAATAGGAGTTAAAAATATGAGAACCGCTATTAAAAAGACTTTACTCCCCAGTGAAAACAACAAAATGCCGGGATTTAAAAGTGAACTGCTGGGTTTTATTGATGAGTACTCTAAAAGATTAATTGAGATGTCAAATTTTTTGTATCATAATCCTGAAAATGCGGGAGAAGAATACCAGGCTTTGAAGCTTTTAACTGATGAGCTTGAAAATAATGGGTTTAAAGTTAAGAAAGGAGTAAGCGGCGTAACTACTTCTTTTATTGCTTCCTTTAATTGTGAAAGTAAAGGTCCTGCAATAGCTTTTTTATCTGAATATGAAGCACTGCCAAATCTGGGGCACGGATCTGGTCATAATATAACAAGCATTATAAGCGTAGGCACAGCAATTGCATTAAGTAAAATGGCCGGCAAAACCTCAGGTAAGATATTATGCATCGGCACGCCTGGCGAAAGTAAATTTAATAGTAAAATACTGATGGTTAATGATGGGATTTTTAACAGTGTTGATATAGCAATGATAACCCAGGCTGGGGACAGGAATTGTATAAATCCAGTTTTCCTTGCAAATGATGGTATCCAGTTTACATTTATGGGTAAGGCTTCACATGCTGCTGCCGCACCACAGGAAGGTATCAATGCTCTTGATTCCGTGATAATGCTTTTTAATTCGGTCCATGCGCTTCGGCAGCAATTAAAAGAGGAGGCTAGAATACATGGGATAATTGTTAAAGGCGGAGAAGCGGTAAATATTATTCCTGACCTTACAATTGCACAATTCTCTATAAGAGCAAGGACAAGGAAATATCTTAATGAAATAGTAGAAAAGGTTAAGAATTGTGCAAGGGGAGCTGCAATTCAGACAGGCGCTAAATTGAAAATATCATATTTTGAGAAATCGGTTGATGATTATATTGGGAATGATGCCCTGCTTGAAGAATATTCCAGGAATATCAGATTACTTGGTGAATCTATAGATCCTGAACCAAAGATATCCGGGTCAAGCGATATCGGTAATCTAAGCTATCTTATGCCGACGATTTGCCCTATTGTAAAAATTGCAGCAAAAGGTGTGGAACTTCATACTCTTGAAATGGCACATTCATCTTTTTCCAAAACCGGCAACCATGGACTTTTAATCGGTACAAAGGCTCTAGCCATGACTGGGCTCAGTGTGCTTTCAGACAGTGGGTTCTTTAACCTTGTAAGAAATAATTTTAAAAAAATCAAGAAATCAATCTGATTTTTGTAAATAAGTCTATTTTTAATATAAAACTTTTAATATAAAGAGATTTTTTAAAGAATATGAAAAGAGATATAAACCGGGAGATCGGGGAGCGTGTAAGAAAAGCAAGGGTATTGTCAAACCTTACCCTGAAACAGCTTGCAGATAAAACTGGGATTGGATATGTTACCATTTCAAGGATTGAACACGGTACAAGAGCAGTTAATGCTGCAGAACTTATCCTGATTGCAAATGAGACAAAAAAACCCATTTCTTTCTTTTATGAACTTGATGAGATAATAGAATATTTTGATCCGACAAGCTTAAAATTCTAGTGTCGGGTTAAGGGCGCAGGAGCTGTAATCTCTATTATTGATATAAAAAAGTATTTATATTTTATTGTAATTAAAAATTAAATAATTTACTAAAATAGTAAATTATTTACAATATTGATAATTTATAACTTGATTTATATTTAATTTACTATAGAATTATAATTGATTTGTTTGAAATCCATCAAGCTTACGACTTATCAGTTTTTTTATTCTTTGGACTATTAAACAGGGAGGAATCTTAAATGAAGGTAAATTTTACTGCAAACCAGACAACCCAATTCAATGTATTATCAAAAAGCCAGATAGAGGATATTGTTTCAACATCCTATAATATCCTGGAACGGGTTGGAATAGATGTAAATGACGCTGAAGTCCTTGCATTACTGAAAGCTGCAGGGTGTATTATCAAAGGGATAAGAGCGTTTATTCCTTCATTTTTAGTCAACGAGTGCCTTGGATTTGCGCCAAAAAAGATAACTATGTCTGACCGTTGTGGCAAACTTGCAATGGTGCTTGAAAAAGACAGGATATATTTCGGTACTGGTTCAGATGCAGTATTTATATTGGACTCTTTTACAGGTGAAAGAAGAAAATGGCTTGAAAAAGATATAATGGACGGCGCAAAGCTTGCTGATGCCCTGCCTAACATGGATTTTCACATGTCTATTGGCCTTACTTCTGATGTGCCTGGTATGACTTATGACAGGTATCAGTTTTTGGCAATGGTCAGGAACACAAAAAAACCGCTTGTGCTCACTACGATAGACGGAAAGGGCCTGGAGGATATCTATAACATGTGTTGCATCCTTGCAGATGGTGAAGATAATTTCAGGCAGAAACCTTTCATGGCATTATATGCTGAGCCAATTACTCCTTTAACACATGCCAGGGAGGCCCTTGGAAAGCTGAAATTTGCGGCAAAAAAAGGTATTCCAAACGTATATACCCCTGCTCCTAATGCAGGTGCAACATCGCCGGTAACCCTTGCAGGCACAATTGCCCTTGGTGCTGCAGAGTATCTCTCAGGAATTGTAATCGCCCAGCTTATTAATAAAGGAGCTCCGATAATTGCAGGGGGTGTGCATTTTGCCATGGACATGTCAACAGGGGTAGCAAGTTATGGTTCAACTGAATTCAACCTTTTACATGCTGCAATGACTGAGGTGTGCAAATACTTCGGACTGCCTGTATTTTCAACCTGCGGCTGCTCAAGCTCCAAGACATTTGACGGCCAGGCAACCCTTGAATCCATGTTCG
>CAYGYY010000109.1:0-5688 GCA_964354265.1 uncultured Actinomycetota bacterium | reverse complement strand
TTAAAACATATTTTTAAAATATATTTTACATGAAAGGATGGTTTTAAGTGGATAAGATAATAAATGACTTTTTGGCAAACTTAAGGTTTGGGCAGGCCCAGGCCTTCAAGAACATGGCAGTGGTTCCCATATTTTCTGATGCAGGCTCAGGTCCGGAGTACCTGACATTAAAAGAAGCGATGGATATGGGGGCCCTCACTATCACGGAAATCGGTTCTTCGGGTTCGGTCCCTGAGCTGAAAGCAATAAACAGCGGCAAGATGCCCGTTCTTATACTTGACGGGGAAGAAATAATCGGGGCAAAGCAAAACAGGGTTTTAAACACCACTGTGCTTTTAAAAGAGGAATCTGAAACTGTAATACCGGTCAGCTGCACGGAGCAGGGAAGATGGCATTATACATCAAATAAGTTTTCTGATTCAGATATGGTCACTGCCCATAAAGTGAGGCTTCATAAAAACATTTCAGTTGGCAGATCCCTGGAGGCCGGGATGTCATACAAATCCAACCAGTCAAGGGTTTGGTCTGAAATAAATGAGTACCACAAAGCTTTTGGCATCAGGTCTGATACCGGTGCAATGCGTGATGTGTTCGAGCAAAAGAGGGAAAGCCTTGAGGACTACTTAAAGAGCTTTAAGTGCAGTCCAGGGCAAAACGGTATCTTTGTGTTCCTGCAGGGAGAGGTCATCGGATTTGATTATGTATCCCTTTCCAGCGCTTACGAGACCCTGCATTTAAAACTTCTTAAAAGCTATGCAATGGATGCGGTGCTTGCAAATGACGGCAAGGATTACAATGCGCCTGAAGAGAAGGCTAAGAAATTGATTGATAAGCTCAACAAATCTGATATCAAGACCTTTGATTCAGTGGGATACGGAAAAGATTTCAGGCTTACCGGCAAAGGTGTAATCGGCTCTTCCCTTGTGTGGCATGATAATGTAATACATATGGCATGCTTTAGAACCGACGATGCAGGCGATATCGATTACAGCAACATAGGCCAGATGTCAGGCTACAGGCGAAGGATAGACAACAGATTTTAAAAAAACAAATACTGGTATGAATAAAAAATGGATGGCTAAAAAAATCTTATCTTCATTTTTAATTGTCATTTTAATTGTATGCTGTCTTTTAATCCTTCCAGCCTGTAAAGAGTCAGCTGATAAATCCGCCTCAGATATGACAGCTGAACCTGAAGCAAAGCAAGATTTTCTTTAATACTTATGGTTATGCTGATTTATTGTTAAATAAAAAGATAGCCCTGGAAGAATTTGGTTTTGACTCAGGTGGACCAGCAGACTTCGATCCTGAATTAAGAACAAATACAAGCGACAAAAGCATATTTTATATACGGTTAAATTATTTTGGAAATCAATAATTAAAAATTGAGATTTTTAAATATTATTCTCCACCGATTATTATTAATCCGTATGGTGTAATATCCTTTATAATTACCTTTTAAAGCTTCTAATTTATTCCCCGGCATAGATTTTAAGTCTTCCAGGTCAGAAGCTCAACGGAGGCCTGGTTATACTAGACAGCGAATAAAATCCACCTTTGTTCAAACAATTATTTTAAAAAAATGAATATAGCTTCGATATCAAGCTTATAATATTTTCATTAGTATTTTTTTGTATTGATAAAATAGTTTATTTGTATTCTAATATTTGAAGGCAAGCAGGTGAAGGAATCCAGAAAAAATCATTAAACTATTAGATTTCCCAGGAATTTGATTATACTTACAAAAGATTAAGCTTTTATCTCTGAATATCAGGGATAATATTATTTATCTTGTGAAAATGGCCCGGGTTTATAATAAAAATGAGATGTTATTTAACAGACAGTGAAGAATGCAGCCTTAAAATCAACGCAAATCCTGGCAGCATATTTATAGCTTACAACTATAAATACAAGTCTGTACAGAAAGCCATTGATGAAGCTGTTCTTCCTGCACTGCGGGAGTTGAACATTGAGCCAAAGATTGCGAAGGAGGAACTCAGGACAAAGGATTTTTTCTGCAAAATATGTGAAATGATACAGGGCTCGCAATTTTTTCTTGCAAACCTTACAAACCCTACATTCAATGTCGGACTTGAGCTGGGCTTGGCGCTGGGCTTAAACAAAATCATCATATTGATTGCAAGCAAAAAAACAAGACTGCCCTCAGACCTTGTGCGCCAGGAAGTGATTTTTTATTCAGGCGATAGCAGCGATTTGAAGAAAAGGCTTATAAAAATTATAAAGGGTTATAAGAAATAAGAAGTAACAGAAATGCAGGCATAAATACTATTTTGAAATAGCCAGTATTGTTGCGTTATTTAAAAATGTAAATGAAAACCAATATTTACAAAATTCGTAAAATCTTTTACAATTTTGTAAATATTTCTATCTAGTATTATTATGATTTCTGTCAAAAATAATGCGATTTTTAAAGATTTTTAACTTATTTATTATTACCTAGACCATATCCAAACCAAAAATAGGGATTTAAAAACACGCTTGGAAGCGAGACAATAAAAACTGTTTAATATATTTTGAAACTTTCAGGGGAGGTGATTGTAGAGTCAAACTAAAATCAATAATCAAAAAATGTGTCAGGAGGTAAAAATGAGAAGGAAATTCATTGTTCTTCTCGCAACGATGTTAACAGTATTTTTTCTGTTGACTTTTGCACTTTCAAGTTGTGCACCTAAACCTGCTGATGAAGCTGCATCAGCTTCAGAAGCCACATCGGTCCCATCTACAGAAGCTGCCGCAGAAACTACTGCTTCACAGGAAACAACAGCGGAAAAAGATATTTTCGCTGAACCTACGGAACTTGTGTTCTGGTGGTATGGAGAAGAAGATTCCCCGGGATTTACAAAATATGTTGAAGCATCTTGTGCTGCATATAATGAATTGCATCCAAATATTACTGTTACTCCTGTGCATCAGGCATCAGATGTCGTTGTTCCTAACTTTTTAGCAGCAGCAGAAGCAAAGTCCGGCCCCGATATTGCTACTGTCTGGTATGGTATCTATAACCTGGAACAGGTGTGGGCAAATAATGCCGTACCTATTTCAGATTATGTGAGCGAAGATGAATTGAGCCATTGGATTGGTAACGGGCTTGCTGAATATGATGGCAAGATATGGTCTTCTGATCTATATGCTTTCAGTTTTGTCTTCCTTTATTATAAGGACCATTTTACAGATGCAGGTCTTGATCCTGAAAAACCCCCTATCACATGGGATGAATTCATGGAAGTTTCCGGTAAGTTAAAAGCAGCAGGTCATGATCCTTTTGCAGCAGGATTTTCCAGTGGCTGGATGTTTCCCCTTCTAACTTATTATCTCTACCCACAGTACCTGACATTTAACGAGATACAAGAAGCTGTTGCAGGTCAAAAGCACTTCAATGATCCAGAATTCATAGATACCTGGGATAAAATAGACGAATATAATAAAGCAGGGTATTTCTTATCTTCTGCAGCCTCGATAGATTTTGTAGATTCCTGGTTTGAATGGAGAAGTGGTAATGCCACAATGTGTCCACTACCTTCCTCACTAGCAATACAATGGATAGAAGAGATTGGTACAGATAAGGTTGGCATAATGAAATTCCCCCAGACAACAGATAAGCCAGTAGACTGGGTGCCTTGTGCCCCTGTTGCAGAATTTATAACGAGCTGGTCTCCCAATAAGGAGCTTGCTGCAGATTTTCTAGTGTTCCTGCATTCTGAAGAGAGCATGAACAGTATGGTAGAAATAATGGATGGAAAAAGTTTTCCTTCAGATGATAGGTTTGATGTTGAAAAAATCGGGAATCCTTTGAAAAAGCAGATTGCAATAGACACTTACAATGGTTTTGCAAACGGGACATTCTTTACTGATGCAGTTATTCCATATGCGCCTATGGGCGAGGGCATGATACCTGCAGGACAGCTTTTAATTATTGGAGAATTAAGCTCTCAGGAAGCAGCTGATCAGATGGAACAGGCAACAGAGGAATGGCGTTCTTTGAGCCCGGAAGCTCTGGCAAATTATAAGATCTGGGCGGGAATAGAATAAAGTATTAATATAACCTGGAACTTCTGGGAAGGTTTTCAGGCCTTGTAAGTAAGTAGTTCATTACTATGGTAATAGCATGCGGCAAATGTCAAGATCGCATGTTATTACCATAGTGTATAAAGATTACAGCTTATAAAAAATTGGGTATAAAAATTTGGCACAAAATAGACAGGAAATCTGACAATCTTGAACATGATAAATTAACGCTATAAAAATTTGAATAGTTCTTCAGAATTTAAGATGAAAAAATATTCTTTTAAAAATTATGCCCCGTACATCTATATATTGCCATCTTTAATTTTACTGATTCTTATCTATATTTATCCCCTCATACAAAACATGGTCAAAAGTTTCTACAGGTTTTCTGGCGGCGAGGGTATTTTTATAGGATTTGATAACTATAAGTATTTGATTTTAAAAGATACGATTACCCATGGTGCAATTTTACATAACATCGAGCTGCTTTTAGTAGTCCCTGTTTTACTCTTTTTATCCATTTTTTTTGCAGTGCTTATTACAGAAAAAATAAGGTTTGGAAGAGCTTACCAGACATTGATCTTCATACCTTTTATAATTTCAATAGTTGTTGTCGGGATAGTTTTTTCAAGACTCTTGAGATTAGATGGGATAATAAATTTTTTACTTGATAAGACTGGACTGGATTTCCTGATTAGGGACTGGCTGGGTCATCCAAGATATGCAATATTTGCATTAATGTCTGTAATAATATGGAAAGAGCTTCCATTTGGTATTGTCCTTTGTATGGCCGGGATAAGTAATATTAACCAGGAGATTTATGAAGCAGCTAAAATAGACGGTGTAAACTGGTGGCAAAACATAATATATATAACAATTCCACAACTAAAATCAGTAATTAGTTTCTACGTTGTATACAATATAATGGTAGTTTTTGCATGGATATTTACTTATGTATTTGTAATGACAAATGGCGGACCTGCTAATGCTACTACTATACTTGAACTGCAGATATACAATTTGGCATTCAAGAAGAACCTCATGGGCATGGCTTCAGCACTTTCTATACTGTTATTTCTGATGATTTTTGGTTTTATTTATCTGCAATTCAGAGTAAGGAGTAATACAATGGAGGAGAGCAGTTGATATCTTTTAGGTCAAGACTATTAAAAATACCTATTCATATAATCCTTATTGTTTATTCCGTAATATCAATTTTTCCATTTTATTATATAATAGTCACTGCTTTTAAAACTAAAGAGGAAATCTACTCAAATATTTATGCCCCTCCTTCAGATTGGACATTCGCAAACGTTATTACTTTATATAAAGAGTACGGCTTTGCAAGGTCTACATTAAACAGTATCCTTGTTACTGCAGTTTCAATTGTAATAACGCTTATTATATCTATCCTGGCAGCATATGCTTATTCAAAAATGCATTTTAAAGGTAAAAGGTTCTTATTAAGCCTAACAGTAGCCCTGACAGGTGTGCCCATCATGATTGTCATAATACCTATTTATGTTTTAATGTCCCGTATTGGCATGCTTGATTCATATATTGGCATAAGCTTCATTTATGCGACATTTATGCTTCCATTCAGTATTTTTTTACTGACAAGCTTTTTCAGGTCTATCCCTGAAGATCTTTTAAATGCAGCGA
>CAYGYY010000108.1:0-5765 GCA_964354265.1 uncultured Actinomycetota bacterium | reverse complement strand
TGAGCGTACCATCTCATGGATAAATATAGACGGCCTCCATGATATAAAAATACTTGAAGAGCTCGGGGAGTGTTTTGGTTTCCACCCTCTAATACTTGAAAATATCTTAAATACCGGGCAGAGGCCAAAAATCGAGGTGATGGATAAATATATATATGTCGTCCTGAAAATGATAGATACAGATCCTAAAGCAACAGAGCTCACAATCGAACAGGTAAGTATAATATTCGGTAAAAACTTTGTAATCTCTTTCCAGGAAAAACCGCTTGATATATATAAACCTATAAGAAAAATGCTTAAAAACGATAAGGCACTTGCAAGAAAACAGGGTTCAGATTTTATTGCTTATCTATTAATAGATGCGATTGTAGATAACTATTATAAAGTCTGTGAAGTAATAGGGGAAAGAATAGAGAAGTTTGAAAACAAGATAATATTAAATCCGACACAAAAGACACTTGGCGCCATATATAAACTAAAAAAAGACATGCTTTTCATAAGGAAATCCATATGGCCCCTGCGTGAAGTTATAGCTGCACTGGAAAGGGGGACTTCCAGCCTGATAAAACCCCATACTAAACTGTATTTGCGGGATGTTTATGACCATGTAATACAGGTAATAGATACTGTTGAGACTTACAGGGAAATGCTTTCAGAAATGATAGAGATTTATCTTTCAAGTATGAGTAATAAGCTAAACGAAATAATGAAAGTCCTGACTATATTCTCAGCAGTTTTTATCCCGCTGACTTTTGTTGCAAGTATATATGGAATGAATTTCCGCTTAATGCCTGAGCTGTCATGGAAATACGGATATCTTGTAGTTTGGATTGTAATAATAGCAATAAGTATTTTCCTGATTTCTTACTTCAAGAGGAAAAAATGGTTTTAGCTTAATACTGATGTTTTCTAGCTTTCTTTTTCAGCTTCGGCCACCATTGATTTCAGGATTTCAGCTCTTGCAATTATGCCTACTAACCTGCTGCTTTCATCGACAACAGGAATGCGGTTTATCCTGTCTTTAACCATAATCCGTGCTACTTCGCTTATAAGCGTGTCCTTCTTAACCGACTTCACTCTTCGAACCATTATCTCTTCAACTTTTGTTTCAAGATACTCCCTGGCATCTTTCTGGTATTTTTCGAAATTTTCAATGAAAGCATAGCTTATAATAAGAGGGTCAAAATATATCGGGAAAATGGGCTCCATATCTTCAGTGATTATGTCTGCATCAGTGACCATTCCCAGAAGTTTTCCTTCACTGTCTACAACAGGGACACCGCTTATCTTATTTTTCAGCAGTATCCTGGAAAGTTCCCCTATAGTTGCATCCTTGCTGATGGTTATTACTTTAGTTGTCATAATCTCTTTTGCAGTACGCTCTTTCAATTTATACGCACCTCCGGTATAGTAAATAAAATACAGATTTTATAGATAATCCTTATAGATTTATTATAATATATTTATAAATTAACTGTTATCTATGAAATTGTTGAATCTTTTTAACCATTGCGGATACCCTTCAGGGCTTGTTTCAATGAATTCCATTAAGTTCATTATTTTCCCAAGGGTTTCCTTGCTTACATGATGTTCCATGCCGCAGGCATCCCTTTCAGATATTTCAGTATCCATTCCAAGAAACTGGTTTAAAAACTTATAGATTTCTTCATGCTTCTTATAGATAACCTTTGCCTGGTCGATACCCTTTTTTGTAAGGTACAGATAACCATATTTTTCATGTACCAGCAACCCCCTGTCCTTTAATTTGGAAATTGCATCTACGACTGAGGGCGTCTTAACATTCATGAACTCGGCTATTTCCTTGACCCTGACAACCTTTTTATCTTTACTAATTATATAAATAGCCTCAAGGTAATCCTCAAGACAATGGCTTAGCGCAATTGATTCCATATTCTCACCTTTAAGATTTTTTTATAATGTTATTTTCACCAGGCATAATTTTATCCTTTCCCGGTATAATATTATCTTCTCCCGATTTATTTTTTTCTGCCTGTTTTTGTTTCAGATATTTTTTTATATATTCAAGCTGATCTGACGAGCAGCCGGTGCACTTGCCGGGCTTTTTTGCAGATGAATAAAAATACCATGCCAAAAATGAAACAGAGGCAATCCCTGCCAGAATCACTATTATTGTTTCAATTATAAAATTCATTTGCGTTATTTCCTTACATTAAAATTGCCATTTTATTCTTAATTGTATCCAAAAATAAAAAATCCGCACTTCTTATAAAACACCTGCCTTTATATAAAAAAACTGCCTACCTGATAAATTATAAAAGACACCATCCAGGCAAGAATAAGCGTAAATATCGCCTGGAACATCATTTCCTTATTGCCTGCTTCTTTCCTGAATACTGCCAGGCCTGCGATACATGGGAAATAAAGCAGTGAAAAAATCATGAAATTATATCCTACAAGTGGGTTATAATTATCCCTTATTGAATCCTGCAGATTTTTTGAAGCGCTTTCGCTGTCTGAGATGCTGAAAATAGTACCAAGCGTTGAAACTACTAATTCCTTGCCGGCAATACCGGTCACAGAGGCAATAGCCAGCCGCCAGTCGAAACCCAGTGGCAGGAAAACAGGCTCAAGAAAATGCCCCAGCCTTCCTGCAGCAGATTTTTCCAGTTTTAAAGCAGCATACTGGGCATTGACTTCTCCTGTTTCTAACTCGTACTGGTCCTCTGTAATCGATCCCTCCAGATATTGCTGTTCTATTGATTGAAGTTGCTCTTCAAACGCCTGCTTCTCCACCGTCGTGAGCGCAGGAAAACTGAAAAGTATCCAGACAATGACAGATACTGCAAGTATTACTGTACCTGCTTTTTTTATATACTGCCATGTCCTTTCCCACATATGCATCAGGATTCCTTTAAATGTAGGCATCCTGTATACAGGAAGCTCCATTACAAATGGCTCGGACTCACCTTTAAACCTTGTCATACGCAGGATTTTTGCAAAAGCTACCGCCATTACTATGCCGATTATGTAAACTGAAAAAATAATGTTGCCTGCCTGGCTCCCAAAAAATGTCCCCGCAAAAAGAATATATATCGGCAGCCTACCCCCGCAGCTCATAAAAGTATTTATATGCATTGTAATAAGCCTGTCATTCTTGTTTTCAAGCGTCCTGCCGCACATGTATGCGGGCACAGTACAACCAAAACCGATAAGCATTGGAACAAATGATTTGCCGTGAAGGCCTATGCCGTGCATAATCCTGTCCATAATAAAGGCAGCTCTTGACATATAACCTACGTCTTCAAGGATTGCAATACTTGCGAAAAGCAGCATTATTTTAGGGGTAAATACCAGGACTCCTCCTACACCGGCCAGTATCCCGTCTACAAGAAGCGACTGCAGCATCCCGGGATTCATTGAACTGCTGATAAAAACGCCCAGTCTATCAAAAACCATAATAAGAAATCTTGTTGCGTAATCCCCGAGTCTAAAAACAAGCTGGAAAATAAGCCACATTATCAGGGCGAAAATCGGCAGGCCTAAAAACCTGTTTAAAAGCACCCCGTCCACTCTGTCGCTTAGAGCTGCTTTGCCTTCAGGCACTTTTTGTACAGTTTCTTTTAGCGCCCCTTTTACAAAACCATACCTTGCTTCGGCAATTAATGTAACAGGTTCTGACCCGGTTATCCTTTTAATGTGCCTGGAAGAGTTTTCAACAAAAGCCAGTAATTTTTTATATGTATCCCTGTCTAAAGACTTCTGCAAATCATTTAAAATCACCTGGTCCTGCTCGAGTAATTTTACACAGAGCCACCTTGCATCATATTGAAAAAACGAGCCTGCATTGTTTTCAAGGAAATTTGAAATCCTTGTTATCTCATTTTCTATTTCATCACCATAGCTTATCCGGATTTTCTTCCTGTCATCACTGTTCTTTAATGATTCAATCGTCCGTTCCAAAAGCTCTGTTGTACCGATGTTTTGGCTTCCAACTGTTTTTACTATAGTTGCCCCCAAAAGTTTTGAAAGCAAATCTATATTTATATCAGTTCCGCTTTTTTTCAATATATCAGACATGTTGAAAGCTATTATTATGTTCACGCCAAGTTCTATCAGCTGGGTGGTCAGGTAAAGGTTTCTTTCCAGGCTTGAAGCATCTAAAATATTTATTACAGCATCAGGTTTTTGCTTTATAATAAAATCCCTTGAAATTACTTCTTCTGCAGAATATGCTGTAAGGCTGTATGTTCCAGGAAGGTCTATTATTTTAAATTTGTATCCTTTATAGGCAACCTCGCCTGATTTCTGCTCGACAGTTACTCCGGGATAATTTCCTACATGCTGCCTTGCACCTGTCAGGTTATTAAAAATTGACGTCTTGCCGGAATTCGGAATTCCTGCTAATGCAACAATTAATTCACCTGGGGGTTTTTCAGTAAAAGCATGAGGGGGCTTTTCTCTTAATGATTGAACTGTCATTTAGGCTCCTCGCTCACCTGGCTCAATTCATTTATTTCACTCACTTCGATTTTATGTGAAATCCCCCTGCCCAGCGCTATTTTCACGCCTTTTATAGCTATTGCCATTGGACCGCCCCCTGTTCGCAAAACAACCTTCAATGTCTCATTTGGCACTATTCCCATCGAATGCAGCCTTGAATGGAGAGACGTACCTCCGAGTATACGCACTACCCTGTATTTTTTATCACAGGATGCCAGGCTTAGTAGTATTATTTCATCATTTTTTCCTGGTGGACCAGGACATATATTTAAAGTTTTGCCATTAGTATCTTTGTCGCTATGCATTGTCTCTCCCGTATAAATTATAAATACCAATAATAGTTAGTCAAGACTAACTTTATTAAAAATTTCTAAAATTGTCAACCGGTTCTAAAATTGTCAACCGGATTACAAAAAACTTACAGGGGTATTTATTATTTTATTGTTTACCAGAGCTGGCTAAATGATGTGCTGCATATATTATGGATTATAAGAAAAGTAAATTAAATTTATTGAGAAACAATGTGAGCATTTATGCACTAGAACCAGCAGGCTACCCGGTAATCCTATGATGACCCGAAATCCAGGCTTACTGTCCCTGGTTTTTTCCGTGCTGTAACTGTCTGCTGCCCTGTTGCATATGCATATCCTGATTTGAGGAACCTGTGCTCTGAGTTTCTGTAGGAACCAGGCAATTTGGATTTTCAGTATCCAGGGTGTTGCAATTTCCCTTATTCGCACCCTTTATTCCGCACCTGTTTTTAAGACCCTCTTTTAATGTTCCTATTCTCATTTTCATATGCCGGTCCTGGCCAGGGTCCAGGTAATTTCTCTCACGGCATTTGCTATAAGTGATGTCTATATCAGAAATCAGCTTTTCTGCTATTCCCGCATCACTATAATCTGCCAGGCTGAGAATGCTGTCGGCTTCATTTAATCTCTTATCAAGCATCTTCAAATAAATTGCATTCTCATATTTATATGGTATAAATGCTATCTGCAGATTTTCTGATGTTCTTTTGACTGAATAGAGAACATCTCCAGGCAGTGCACCGCTTGATGCATAAATTGTCCCTGCAAATGAGAGACTCACGAAAATAAAAACGCCAAGAAATACCACAAGCGGTTTAAAATAAGCCGGATGAAGCCTGATTATTAAAGCATCTCTTTCTGATATTTTTTCATGCTTCGGAAGTTTAGCGATTCTGGCTCTTGAATATACCTCTTTAAGACTGTGGTCTTCAAAATTTTTAGCAGTGCTGAGGTTTGTTAAATTTTCCAGTC
>CAYGYY010000107.1:0-5915 GCA_964354265.1 uncultured Actinomycetota bacterium | reverse complement strand
TAAGGTGCTGCTCCATATTTCCCCCGGGTTTGCCATAACCAAAATATTCCTGGCCGGCAACCATTATAAATACTGCCAGGCAGAAAAATAATAATATTATCCCCGGCAACATGAATGCAATGCCTGCAAAAAAAAGATAACTCAATATACCTGCCGAAAAAAGCATGAAAAAAAGAAATGAGAGCTTCTTTTTCTGGTCTTTTACAATAAGCGACACCAGCCCGAAAATAAATATCAGGCTTAACATCAAATAATTTAAAAATCCTAAAACAAATTTACCGTCCATCACTTGGTCCAAAAATCCCGTATTGAATAATCTGCCTGTTTTATAAGATCGAGTTTTTCAAGCTTAAAAGAGCTCCTGTCCTGGTCCGCAAGCTGGTGCCTGTAAGTCATTTCAATAGCCTTCCTTTCGCAAAATTCCACACAGTTACCGCAAAAAATACAGCTGTTTAAATCAAGATAAAATTCTTCAAGGAATTCCCTTCCATTTTCATCAATGTTTTTGGATATTTCGATACATTTCTCAGGGCATATTTTCACGCAATCTCCACAACCATTACAAATTATTTCCAGTGAATCAAGGTCCAGCTTGAGCTTTGGTATCCCCCTGCTTCCCTCAGGAATTATTATCTTCTCTTTTGGATAGACAACTGTTCTGGGCTTTCGGAATATATTTCCCAGTTCTATGAAAAAATCTCTTATTACAGATCTCAATTTCTTAAAGTCCCTGTTATTTTTTTAAATCAAATCAGATTATATATATTTCTCAGTATAAAAAATACCATCGTCAGCAAAAAATTAGCTGCAGAAATAGGAATTAAAAATTTCCAGTTTATGCTTTTCAAATAATAGAAATCATCTAACCTTGGTGTCGCCCTGTCAATAAATAAAAGTATGAAAAAAAGGATATAAAACTTAAGAACGAACATTATATTGCCATTAATAATGTATAATCTTTCCCATCCTGCCAGGTAGAGTAATACTATAAATACGATAAGTAAAAACATCATGGAATACCCTGTCACCCTGCTAGCCAGCCTGCCAAAACCTGCTCCTTCTTTTTCGTTGTTTTCGGAATAAAGAATAGCATTCTTTCCGGTCAGTCCCAAAAGTTTTAGTTGCAATAATACAGAAGTCAGAACCACAATGAACCCAAGGGGTTGGTATATAACATTCCAGTACTGGTATTGAAACCCTACTATTTCCCTTAAATTCAAGGTCCTGTTAATAAGTATTATGCTTGAAATACTGAACAGGACGGGGACAAAAAAAGAAAATATCATCAAGGTTTTCTTAACAAAATTATTGTATACAAATCCGTAAGAGCTGCCGTAAGAGTTTATCATTATCAAAAATACAAGGATGAGATAAAAAAGTATAACCGGAATGATATCAAAATCAAACTTTAAAAGAATCAGCGACTGTGAAAACGGGATTACTGTCCATATCAAAAGCGAAAAAAAGAGCAGTAATATATCCCATACTCTTAACCTGTAATCCTTGGAAATATATTTATAAAGCTTTACAAACGGATACCCGAGGCCGCCTGCCCTTGACGCATTGTAGCCTCTTCGAAGTTCGGCTCTTGCAGGTATCTTGTTTAAAAAATACGAACAGAAAAAAAGGTTAATACCAAATATAAGGTATATATAAATTACTTTTTTTAAAATTTCCAGCATTCTTTTTCCATTGACAAGTTTTTAATCATCCGCTACCCCGTCATAAGTTCCCCGCTATTAATATCAAGGCTTGCCAGGATAAGTTCTACATCCTCAACCCTGTTTCCAGGCAGTATTTTCTCTGCCAGGTAAACGCTATTCCTTGATGGGGCTAAAATTAAAAGATTCAATATTAAATCATTCTTTATTTCCATGAATATCTTGAAAACCCCATGAGGGCATTCCACGCTTGATATCATTTCAGTATCAGGAATCTCTATATCTGCCAGGTTTACCAGCTTCTTAATATGTTCTTCTGGTAAATCCCTTGCTGCCTGGTCTATGATCTTTATAGACTGGTAGATCTCCTTGAATCTTAAAAGGACTCTTTCAAGACAATCGCCATATTTACCCAGCGCTGTAATAAAAGACATGTCCTTATAAAGCATAAGGTTACGATTCTTTCGCATATCATATCTTGCGCCGCAAGACCTCAGGTTTGGGCCTGTAACGCCACATATCAGGGCCGTGCCCCTGTCTATGAAACCCTTATTTTTCAGTTTTCCTGAAATGATTGAATTATCGAGAAGCAGCGTTTCAAGCCTGTAAATTGTTTTGAATACTGTTTCAACTGTTTCCTGAATTGCTTTTATTTTTTCGGTATTCAGGTCTTTTTTTACTCCGCCTATCCTGATAAAATTCGGGTTTATTCTGGAACCCGTTATGAGTTCAATAAGTCTTAGTATCCGCTCCCTTTCAAGCATTGAAAGGTGGAATACAAGTTCTGAACCGACTATTTTTGAAATCCTTGATATATAATAAAGGTGGCTCGAAATCCTGTACAATTCACTTAAAAGCATTCTTATATATTGGACTCTTTTTGGAACCTTTATTTGCATCAATTCCTCAAAAGACATGCAAAGGCACAGTTCCGGGAAAATCCCCGCGGTGTAATCATAGCGGCTTACATATGTAAGGACATCTGTTAATATGGTATTTTTATGGAATTCGTTTGATGAGACCCTGGAAACTGCTGTGTCTATAAATGCTTTCTCTATAATGTCATAATCGGTTGAAAGATATACGTCAAAGCTATCAATGCCATCCAGCTGCTGCGCTTCTAAAACTATGTCACTATTACTGTCATTTAGGTTTTTTCTTTCCCTGAAAAATTCTGCAGCTTCAAATACCTTATTCAATATGGAAATCGCTGATTCGTAAGCCTGTACGACCTGGATGGGTTCACTATCCCTTTCTAAAGGGATGATAACTTTCAATAGCATCGAGAAATTGTTATTAACTGAAGAAAGGTTTATCAGGATACAGTGTTTTCCACGGCTTCTGTAAAGATTGATTGAACTTAAAATATCGATTCCGATCTCAGTATTCCTGTTAAGCTCAAGGCAGACTTCGTAGAGATCCGACATGTTGATCGTACAAATTAATTCCTGCCCCAGTTTTTTTAATTCAAGTATTTTATCTTTTAGATAAAATTCGAGATTTTTCTCGATCCTTTCGATAAATACTATTTTATGGGAAGAATATATACCGTTGAATAGTTCTTTTGCCAATTTTTTTTATCCACACTATTTTTATATAATATTATTACATCAATTACTGGTATCGCCTGCTCTGTGTCATTAACCTGTCTCCAACAGCCTTAAAATCGCAAAAATAAAGGCTTCCGGTCTTGGAGGGCAGCCCGGCACATAGAAATCTATTTTTATTATCCTGCCCAGCCTTTCAGAGAAATTGAACCCCTCACAAAGAATGCATTTATCAACAATGCATTTCCCTGTACCTATGACCCATTTCGGCTCCCTCATCAAATTGTAATACCTCAAGAGTCTTTCCTCCCCGATGCTGTTATAGAAACCCTGGATTACCAGGACATCTGCATCTTCGGGGATGCTGACAAAATTAATGCCGAACCTGGAAATGTCATAGGTAGGCCCCATCGTTGCAAATATCTCCTGTTTGCAGCACCCGAATCCGGTTATAAGAAGATTAAGATTATTTTTTACAAGCGATCTCATCAGTTAAAAAGAGAATTCATCTTTCTATTATCTTTGATTTTACAATATAGATTGTTATTGCAATTATTAAAAAAATAAGGGCAAATATAATATAAAGGCTGCCTTCCATTCGGAAATCTGTTGCGAATAAATAAGAAAGCAGCATTAAGATTATAAAAAAGATTACAAAAATAAATAAAATCCCCGAAATAAACAGGTTCTTTAAAATGTAAATATCTTTCCTAATTATAATCACCGAACCGGATTTCCCGGACTGCTGCTGGTTTTGACCTTCATGCGAACTGAGGTCTTTACTGCCCGTTTCGATTCTTTTTGTCTTTTGGATCAAAATCCTTGATATAAAAAATAAAACCAGGAATATGGCCACGAAAAACCCGGTAAATATTGCTATTGCATAAATATTGCTGATAAAAATATTAATTGACTCTTCCGGCATATTAATCCAGTTCCCCTGTTGCTTTTTTACAGTCTTTTTTAAAGGCTTTTTATTTTGAATAAAAACTTTATCACAATTGCCATACTACTTCAAATAAAATACCTTTATGGCTAAGGCTTGATATATCATTCCAGATGTTATTTTAGAAATTAACAGTAAAATGGCTGTTATTGTTATATGATAAAAATACTTATATAATTTAAAAAAATCTATCTGATAAGATATCTGATAAGATATGAGAATCAAAAAACCCTTAAAAAATACAGAAACAATAAAAAAAATAGGGATATATAGCTGGTCGATTTTAGGTCTGCTTATAATAATTTCATTAAGTATTTATGCCTTATATAGCATCAGGATCGCTATTTTCCCATTGGTTATAGCAATGGGCATTGCTTATCTATTAAGTCCGCTTGTAATATGGCTTTCTAAAAAGATGAAAAGGGGTTTTGCAATACTTATAGCATATATTATTTTTTCCAGTTTTTTCTTTGCTCTTTTCTTCTTCATGATCCCAATGGTAGCCGACCAGTTCAGGGTCTTTGTTTTGAAACTGCCTGTCTATATCAATAACCTTACCGGTAACCTGAACACATATATTAGCAAAAGCCTCATAATCAATAATATTGAAGAAATGCTTGGAAGGGAAATCCTTCCTTTTGAACCAAGTATTATCTACCAGTATATCGCCAACATCATCAGCGGAGGCGGCTCTTCATTTTTACAGAACGTTACCTCTTTTACAAGATCTATTGTGAATGTGGTGATTACTTTTATAATCGGGCCTGTGCTTGGCATATATATCCTTAAGGATTCAGAAAAACTTCGGAAAGTCTTTACCAGGGTTTTGCCTGCAAGATTTAAAAACCCGGCAAATGTAATAATGGACAGTATAAACAATATCGGCGGAAAGTATATAAGGGGCCAGATACTTGTTTCCATAATCGTTGGCTTTTTATGCACGCTCGTATTATTCCTGCTTAAAGTAGATTTTGCGGTCCTGCTCGGTTTTATTGCCGGGGTGCTGAACCTTATACCTTTCCTTGGCCCTATTCTTGGAGCAATCCCTGCTGCCCTTGTTGCTTTCTTTGTATCACCTTTAAAAGCCCTGCTGGTTATTTTATTTTTCATAGGTATCCAGCAGCTTGATAACTATGTGATAAGCCCGAATGTGATGAAACTCCAGGTAGGCGTACATCCAGCTATAGTAATATTCATAATCTTAGCAGTTGGCGCAGTATTGGGGCCTGTAGGTCTTATTCTGGCAGTACCTACAGTTGCAGTGATCCAAGCAATACTTAAATACTATTTGCTTGATAAAAAAAGGCCCAGGTCCCCATAAATCTCTTTTAATGGTTTTTTGGTCTTTTCTGCAAGTTCCCTGCATGATTCATATTCCGGAGAATATGTTACCTTCATTCCCTTAAAAATCCCTATTTTTACTTTAGCTTCTCCGTAGGGCAGCCTGACAGTTTTTATCTCCCTGTCAAGGCAATACCTGGTGTTTTTTTCCACCCTCACCCCAAGCGATGAGGTCTCGATAAATATTACCTCGAGTATTTTATCCAGGTCTTCATTTTTGCAGAGAACGCATATCTTAAATGCCGGCCTGTTTTTTTTCATGAAAATCGGTTCCGACCAGCAGTCTAATGCCCCGGATTTCCAAAGTTTTTCCTGGACATATCCGATTATCTCTGGTGAAGAGTCGTCAATGTTGGTTGATACCATTAAAAAGCTGGCCGGGTATATGCTGCTTGTTGTTTTTCCAAACATAAGCCTTAG
>CAYGYY010000106.1:0-5975 GCA_964354265.1 uncultured Actinomycetota bacterium | reverse complement strand
ATTTAATATCCCTATTAATCATTTAAAATTAATAAGTACCGCTTTTTTGCAGCATGCTGTGATGTTTTTGGGTTCTTTAGTTAAGACATCAGTTGTTTTGCCAGGTCTACGGCGCTTGAAGCATCAGGAGCATACCCGTTGGCGCCTATTGAGTCTGCATATTCCTGGGTAAGCGGTGCGCCTCCAACCATGACTGCTACATTTTTTGTTGCTGCATCAGCCCTCATGGCGCTGATTACATCTTTCATGACAGGCATTGTTGTGGTAAGCAATGCTGAAAGCCCAAGAACTTTTGCTTTGCTTTTCTTCACTTCTTCTACAAACTTGTCTGATGCAACATCAACACCTGCATCTACAACAGTATAGCCGCCGCCTTCAAGCATCATGCCAACAAGGTTTTTGCCTATGTCGTGAAGGTCGCCCTGTACGGTGCCTATTACTATTGTGCCCTTCATTTCAGCTCCGGCTTCTGAAAGCATTGGTTTTATTATATCCATTGCTGCATGCATAGCCCTTGCTGCAATAAGTACTTCAGGTATGTACATTTCATTGGCCTTAAATTTTGCGCCGACAACATCCATACCCGGTACCAGACCGTCGTTTAATACATCGACGGCTTTGACGCCACTGTCTACAAGCTTTTGAGTAATGTCTTTACTTTTGACATTATCACCAGCAATGATGGCGTCTGCGAGATCTTGATATTTTGCCATAGCTTCTCCTTTCTTTGAGATTTCCCCTTTTTTACTTAAGCGTGATTATACAATAAGAAATTTTTTAATTGAAGAGATTTTTTGTTAGAAAGATATACTATTGCAGGGCGAAAATCACATGTAGTCTATTAGTCATATTTTTGCAGCTCTATCTGTGCATAATTTGATGATTGTCCATTTAAAATACAGGAATATATCAATTAAAAGATGAAAATTATATAATTTGTAAATAATAATGGCAGTTTTGCAGATATTTGCAGCTATATTATAATTAAATTATAATTTTTGTAAAAAATATAAAATATATATATTCATAAATTGATTAATAAATATAAAAAATCTTTTATTAAAACATCTGTTTTTTTATTATTGGTTCTTACAATATTCCTGGATATAGTATTTGCCGCGCCCTCTAACATTGAAGCCCTTACTTTAAGAGAGCTAAGCAACCAGATAGCTGCTCTTACAGATGAAGAAGAAGCCCTGATTGAGGAAATACTTACTGTAGAGGCTCTTATTGAAACAAAAAAAAATGAGATTATGCAATTAAGCAAAACTATTGCGGGTCTTGAGCTCGAACTTGAGGACCTTACCAGGCAGCGCATAGACATCCAAAAAAGCATTGATTCGAAGATTGCTGAACTCTCAAAAAGGGCTATTTATTCATATAAATACGGTAAAAATAATGTCATTAGAATTCTCACCGGCGCCAGGGACATAAATGAATTCGTCACAACTTTATATATCCTCAGGAATATCATGCGGCAGGACGCACAACTTATTGAATCATTGAGAATTGATAAGGAAAGCTATGACAGGATCATGAGAAAATCTGAAGAAAAGAAAAAAGAGATGCAGTCAACAAGAAAAGAAAGGGAAAAGGAACAGGTAGTGCTTGAAGAGAACCTGGACAAAGATAATTATCTCCTGGGTAAAGTACAGCAGGAAAAAACAGGTGTCCAGCAGACGCTTGCTGCAATTAAGGAAAGGATTGCAAAGATACAGCCCCCCGGTGTTACGCTGGCAGGGGAATTTACCATGGTTGCGACTGCATATTTTGCAGGCGGCGGAGGCCTGAATGGAAACGGTATTACTGCAACCGGGCTTCGCGCAAGAAAAGGAGTTGTCGCAGTTGATCCCAAAATCATAAGACTCGGTACCAGGCTTTATATAGAAGGATATGGCGAAGCAATAGCAGCAGATACCGGGGGCTGGGTTAAAGGCAGCAGGATAGACCTTTGTTTTGATTCACTTGAAGAATGCTACCGGTATGGCAGGAGAAAGATCTATGTCTATCTTGTTGAATAAGCCTGGATGCGCTTTATAATGCAGCGGGCAATAAATACAAAAATCCTTTTTAGAGCATCACGAACAATCTTGATAGTGTCCTGAAATCCTCAAAGTATTTCGACTCACTGATTTTACCATTTATTACATCCTTGAGGCTGAATAATGGTACCAGTTTGAAGGAAGGGTTTTCAAACAATCTCATATGAATCTTTGAGATATCATTGTGCTGTTTGTTTGCTGAAAAGAAGTTCTTAAGTATTACATTTGAAACATCGAGCCCAAGCGAGACGATTATATGTGGGGTTATAACAGAAATCTCTTCAGTCAGGTAATTTATACAATTGGAAATATGCTTTTGTGTTGGCTCATATTGCTGATCTTTTGTACTGTTGTTCTTATCTCCCCCCCGGATTTCTCTGGGTATACATTTCACAAGATAAGTAAGGTAGGTGTCTGATTCGAGTGAAAGGCCTGCATCCTTTATCATGCTCCTCATCAAAATACTTTCCCTGTCCCGGGTAAGTGATATAGGTCCGTCTCCCGGAAAATAACCTACAATTATTAATCTAGAATTTGGAGCTCCTGTGCCAGGGACAGGACGTTTTCTTGTCTTTACCAGGTCAAGGCACTGCTTGCAGATAGATACTTCTTCACTTAACTTGTTTAAACTTTTTTTTGAACTAATTGGCATCGATTAAAGTATACAATATATGGCTTTTGTAGTAAACATTTTACTGGAAACCGGTACCGCTTAAGTCCTTAAGCAAGGCACCTATCGCCTGTATAATTATCCTGAAATACTCCAGGCAGAAAGTCGATTTTTTACGGGAAGCGGTAATGCCCCTGTATTTTTTCTGTTGTTAAAATCTCATTTTCTGTCGTATGACCCGGATCGATATTATTATAAATTATTTTTGGGATACCCTTCCTGGTAGTGTTGTCCGAGATTATGCCTGCATTATCAGTATAACCATCAAGGTCCATGTCAAAAAAAACCACATCTCCCGGAAGCCACTCCTTTAAATCCTCTTCATCTGCATAATTAAAATTTGTGAGCAGGGATTGCGCATTCCTTTTAAAAAACACCTCAAGATTCTGTATTCTCCTGTAGTCTATATCAGGATCAGGCCTGCTCTGCCCCCATAATGCCTTTACAGGGTATTGGTCAAAATTATTCTTAATATCTTCATAAACAAGCTGCCGCAGGTCAAATCCTGCTTCTTTGAATGCCCTTGCAACTATATCTGTACAGATTGCCAGTCCTGCCGGGGGATCGCCGCCATTATAGTAATTGGTCTCATTTAAACCTTCACTGAATATATTTACTGCTGGATTTTCCAGCTGGTTTTTTGCTCCCAGCATAATGTCTTTCTGGTCATTTATACCATCACTGTCCGCATCACTGTTTATTCCTGTACTATCCATATCAATTATCCTGTACCTCGGCAGCAATGTTACAAGTGCAGTTGGCGGTGAATATTCTTTTTTTAATGTAAACTGGCTTATACTTATTACTACAGCAAGTATTATTATAAGAATAAAGATAATGACAACAAGATGCTTTAAATTAAATCTTTTATTGTAAGTTTCCATATCGAGAAAGCTGCATCAACACCTTTTTGCGTCCCTGGCATAACTAACAGAGCCATTATAGATTGAGGGTCAAAATGCTGAAGTCAAAAAAGTTCATATTTATGTTTAATACTTCAAAAATCCCTAATATTCCTGAAACTATAATAATAAGAGTAAAAAATGTAATATAAACATAAAGGAACTTAGGAATTGGTGCATTGATTAAGTTTCTCCCGGTTTTATTTTCAAAATCATCCTGGCTATTTCTGCCACTGCCTGTAAGTATAATTTTAGCGCTCTCATGATTTTTACTGAAAATAATTATTAATAACCTTATAATATTTGCTGCAATGAACGTCCAGGCAACAAATGTTAAAAGCATGCTGCCGATATTTAGAGATGCGGCAAAACCGCCGCTGCTATCCGGTTTCAGAATCGCCTGAAAATTGTTGATATATGGAGATGCAATAAAAATCCTTGTAAAATAACCATAGGTGCCTATTAGCCCACCAAATGCAAGCAGTATAATAGTTATATTGATACCCATGTAAATGTTTTTTCTGCCAAAACCCCTTATTTTTTCAAGGGCATCCGTTTCGCCGGACTTTTCTATCGCATAAAAAACAGTAATGACCGGGAAATAAACTATACCAATTAATATGAGGTTTGCCATAATATGTTTGAGCACGATTTGAGCGTCAATCAATCCCAGCCCATATTGTACAAATCCCAATATAATGATTCCCATTATTGGAAGTACCAGGAATGAAAAGATCCTTCTTATGCTGGTGGTTTTTATCGCACCGATATTCCCTCCTAACACACATGCTGCCGAGAGGACAAGAAGAGCAGCTATAAGATAATAATTATTTCCGCCAAGAAAATAAAAAAGCACGTCCTTTAATTTTAAAAACATATAAACGCCGGCAGGAATATATAAAAACCATACTATTAACATGCTGGAATACTCTATTCTTCTTTGCATTTTCATATATGGGCTGTGCAGGGGCACAAGCCCTAAAAACATGTAAATACCAGAGAGAATAATGAAAAACCCCGTTTTTACAAGTGTGCTATCTTTATAGTCAGACTCAATTATCTGGGTAAAAGTTTTAAAATCTGTTGAACCAAATATAAGTGAATATCCTAAAAATATCAGCAGCAAAGAAAGGGCTGAAAGCAAAAAGAACCTGATTATATTGTTTTTCACTGAATACTCTGAAAGAAATTTTGACTGTATTCCCCTGTTCAGTGATGATACCAGATGGAAAATCCCAATTACCAGGAAAATTAGACTGGAAAATACCATGATGAAATTAGAGGATGGAATAAAAAAGGTAAAGCAGAAAATACACCAGATAAAAATAATTATTATCTTTATAAAATCATCCTTTTCGAAACTATTAAGTGAAATAAAAAGCAATATGTTCAATGCCGCAAACAAAACCAGTGTTGTCATAAGGACCTGCAGTGAACCGAAGCTAAAAAGGTAATCTGAAAAATCCCCCCTCTGGTTAAAGGAATAAATATTCAAAAAAAGCGCACCGATAATAGCACAGGCTGTTAATGTTATGACTAGCAGCTTATACGTTCTCCTTTTTGAAAGCCCGAAAAAGAGGGATATAACACCTGCACCAATAAGACAGGCGCTTGCATAAAAAGGATATACTTTGTCCAGTAGGTTGCTAATCATCTCCAATTTTATCTTCTCCCCACCAGTCAGATTTGCTGAACCTGAAAAACCTGAAATCCCTTTTTACATCAAGCTCATAAACACCGGTTTGTGTTGAATAATTATAAAATACGATTGAAAACAGCATCAGATATATAGAAACAAATGCAAAAAATATAAATGTCTTATCCCATCTGGAAGCTTCATAAAGAAAAAGTGAAAAACCGAAGAAATTAATAAGGCTTGCAAGAATTATTAACTGGAAAGACACCATTACTGACAAAAAACTCCTGTAAAATGTAACTCCAAACATTCCAAGTAAAAATATTGCGAAACTGGATAAGATTATATATTGAAGGTTCAATTCCTGTCCCTCCTTTTACCCAGAATGATCAAGAACCATATAAAAGAGGATGTCAGCACACATATCGCCAATAGAATGACAGGAATGTAATTAAGGCCAATATTGGAAACTATTTCAGGCATACCGGCGACATTAAAACTTTCTACCAGCATAAGTCCTTCATAAAAGCTGCGATTATAATAAAAAAATATAAATCCTGCGCCTGCGCAGAGGACTATCGACAGGACCAGGTTTATAATAACGCCGGTATCAATTCTTTTAATGTCCTGATTTTTAAGGTACTGCTCCATATTTCCCCCGGGTTTGCCACAACCAAAATATTCATGTCCGGCAACCCATATAAATACTCCCAGACAGAAAAACA
>CAYGYY010000105.1:0-6149 GCA_964354265.1 uncultured Actinomycetota bacterium | reverse complement strand
AATCCTGATTAGTACTGGTTATGATAAAAAATGGTTTGAAAAAGACTATCTTTCAAAATCACCATTCTTTAAAAAGGATGCTTTTGATTATCTGTTAGACAGGGGTCCGGTAATTATTTCATCTGACTTTCCTTCATGGGAGAACACTGCAGACCTGGAAGGTTTCCTTCCAAGACTTTACTCATCAGGCGTCTTTGTCCTGGTAAGTGTAACAAACCTTGTAGATATCAGTAAATACAGGGCTAAACTTACAGCGCTGCCTATAAAAGTCATTGGTGTTTGCATGTGTCCGGCAAGGGCAGTAATAATTGAGGAATAAAAAGAATAAATATATTATTAAACTTTAAACTAGAAGTTTAATGTTGATTTTTAAAGGAGGAATAAATGGTCAGGAAAGCAGGCCTGAAGATGACAGGTACCAATGTTGTAAAATGGGGGCTGATAGGTTCAGGTGATTTCGGACAGCTATATGCAAAAATATTTAACGGGTTGCCGAATGTCGACCTTGTTTCGATTCATTCAAGAACAGCGGAAAACGCAAAAAAAGCAGCTGAAGAATACAATATTCCAAAATGGTACACAGACTATGAAGAATTGATAAATAGTGACTGCATAGAGGCAATAGCAGTTGTAAATAATGAACTTTATCATTATGGGCCTGTTATGGCAGCTTTAAAAGCGGGTAAACATGTTGTTGTTGAAAAACCCATAGCACCGGATTTAAAAGAGGCTGATGAAATGATTGCACAGGCAAAAAAAACTGACAAACTTTTCCTGGTTGCGCATATACTACCTTTTCATACCAATTATGCAATGGCAAAAGCAGAAATAGACAACGGGGCAGTAGGCGAGATATGTTCTATATATGCAAGAAGAAATGCTCCTTCAAAATGGGGAGCTGAAATACAAAAAAGGTCTTCTGCAATCTATGACGAGATGATACATGATATCGAATGTATCCTATGGTTCACTAATAATAAATACAGGGTCAAAAAAGTATATACCCGCACAAGAAATGTCAGGGGATTGCTTAAACCGGATATCTGTTGGGCAATGTTTACTTTTGACAATGGTATGATAGTCACCCTTGAAGCAAACTGGTTCCTTCCCGACAACACGCCCTACAGTTCCGCAATGGAATCAAGGATGGAGATACACGGAAGCAAGGGGATGATATATATCGATCTTGGCCCGCAGGGGTTATCTGTAAATGACAGTAATGGCTGGAGGACCCCCGACACAACATGGTGGCCTGAAAAATTGGGCAGGATTGAAGGTGCCCTTGGCGACGAAATAAGGTATTTTGCGGATTTTGTAATGATGGGCGAGGCCCCGCAGGGAGTAGGCGATCCTCAAAGGGCAAGGGATGCGCTCGAAATAGTGCTGGCTGCTGAAAAATCCGCAGAAGCAGGTAAGGAAATTGAACTCTAAATTTATTTTTAAAAGGGGAGTAAATGGAAGATAACAAATACAGAAGAGTAAAGTTTGGATTAATAGGTGCTGGAGACTTCGGGCTTATATATGCCCATATATTAAGACAACTGCCGAATGTGGAACTTGTTTCAGTATTTTCTGCAGATGAAAAAAGCGCTAAAAGGGCAGCAGATATGTACAGCATACCAAAATACTATACTGATTTTAACGAGCAGATAAACAACGATGACCTGGAAGCTGTAGCTATTGTAACTGCAGAACCTTTTCATCATGACCCTATGGTTGCAGCAGCTAAAGCCGGAAAGCATGTGATAATTGAAAAGCCCATTGCTCCAAAACTTGAAGAAGCTGATTCAATGATAAAAGCTGCAGAGGATAACGGGATAATCTTTGCCGTTGCGCATATCCTGCCATTCCATACTCATTATGCCATGGCAAAAGCAGAAATCGACAAAGGAAGCGTTGGGGAAATAGTTTCCATGTATGCAAGAAGGAACGCCGCTTCATTCTGGGGTCTTAAGCTTCAGGACCATTCATCAGCAATATATGATGAAATGATACATGATATGGAGTGCATGCTCTGGTATACAGGATGGAAGGTGAAAAGAGTATATGCACAGACTAAAAATGTAAGGGGTATGAAAAAGCCTGATATATGCTGGGCAACATTTACTTTTGAAAATGGCGTAGTAGCGGTGCTTGAGGCTAACTGGTTCCTGCCGGCAAATACGCCATATCTCATTGATTCACAGATGGAAATACATGGGACAGAAGGTATGATATATATAGATCTTTCAGACCAGGGATTCAGGGTAAATACCAAAACCGGGTGGAGGTTTCCAGACACAAGCTGGTGGCCGACCAAGTTGGGAAGAGTCGAAGGTGCGCTTGGTGACGAATTAAGGTATCTTGTTGATGGTATAATGATGGGTAAATTGCCGGAAGGTGTTGCTGACCCTCAAAGGGCAAGATATGCGCTTGAGATAGTGCTGGCAGCAGAAAAGTCTGCTGAAACAAACCAGGTTGTGGAACTCTTTTAATTATAATTTTTAAGCAGGAGAAATAGTAATGAAGGTAATCGATATTTCTGGCCCCATTTATACAGGAATGTGGAGTTATGCAGATTATTATCCGCAGTTTGAATTGTCATCTGTGGATTTTGAATTTGGCGGGGAAAAATACTCAGTGGATGTTTTCAAAGGTATGCATGCACAGGTCGGGACTTACGTGGAAGCTCCAGGTATATTTGAAGGAAATGAAAAAGCAGAAGGCCTTAATGCTATAAGTATTGAAAGGTTTTTTATGGCTGATGCTTATGTTTACCAGATCCCGTATGATTCACTAGCAATAAAAGATGGCAGGCCTTATATAACTTCCGACGACTTGATAAAAGCCGAAAAAGGTACAGTAGAAGAAGGCAGGACAATCCTTATCGGCACAGGTTATGGGAAGAATTGGGAGAAAAAAGATTATATTGATAAAGCATGGTTTTTTTCAAAAGATGCTCTGTATTATATAATTGATAAAAAACCTTTTATGCTGGGGGGCGACTCTCCTGTCTGGGAGAATGCAGCTAATCCTGAAGGTGCATTTGAAAGATTCTATAAATCGGGTATCTTGCTCTTCGCACCATGTATCAACCTTGAGAAGGCATCGAGATTCCGTGTTAAGCTTACTGTTCTGCCGCTAAAGATATTAAAAGCGGCGGTATGTCCTGTAAGGGCAGTCATTGTAGAAGAATAAACTACGCATATCAGGGTTATTTTAAACCAGTATGATGAATCTAAAATATATGCAAGACGGGGTTTAAGTTGAAATAAGCCTGGTTAAAATAAACCATAGTTTAAAAAACTATATTTTAAAAGGTTTTTAAATAAAAATAAAAAAGCAGAGACAATAACAAAAGGAGGATAGAAAAATGAAAAGGATATTAAAAGGCGTCCTGGTTGCAGTTATCAGCCTTATAATGGTGGGTACTTTTGCGCTGTTTGGCTGCGCACAGGAGGCCGCTGAAACAACTGCTGCTGAGACGACTGCCGCTGAAACAACTGCTGCTGAGACGACTGCCGCTGAAACAACTGCGGCTGCTGAAACAACCGCAGCTGAAGCATCAGAGGTAGATCCATGGATACTTGAAATGAGGGCAGGACTGGATCCTTACAGGGGGGATATCAACTATACTGGCGAATACGGCGCCATTCCAACCTGGGATACAGAGCTTGTACTCACACTTGCAGAAGTAGAACAGATAAAGCAGGGAAATCCTGAAACCGGTGAACCGTGGAAAGTAGGTTATGTAATGGATGCATCAGCAGGCGATCATACTAATTCATTGCTGCTTGGAATGACTGATGTGCTGGCTCATCTGAACATGGAACTTATCGGTACTGTCGATCCGCAGTTTGATCCGGCAAAAGAGCTTGCCGGCGTAGAAAACTTTATTGCTGCCGGTGCTGATATAGTGATTGGTGCGCCTATAGATGCAACAGCATCTGCAGAATCTTTCCAACCCGTGCTTGATGCAGGCAAAAAATTGGTAATATGGTCAAATATTCCAAAGGGGTATGAGTATGGCACGGATTATGTAGGTGTTTCAAGTGCAATGGCAGAGGATCTTGGTGTTTTTTCTGTTGAAATCATGAAAAAAGATGTAACAGAAAATACAGAAGTGGCCTATTTCTATTTTGACCAGTCATTCTGGGTAGTGAACCTGATTGACGACATGGTGAAGCAGGCTCTTGCAGCTGACCCTAGTTTTACTGTTGTAGAAGAACTTGGTTATGGAAAAGAAGCTGATTGCACTGACCTGATGACAGCAGCGCTAAGCAGGCATCCAAATATTAAAAGAGTTTATGGCGGATGGAACGTACCGGCACAGTTTGCTGCAGAAGGTGCAAAATCACTTGGAAGGGACGATGTAAAGGTGGCTACATTTGGCGTTGATGAACCCACGCTGATAAGTATTCTTGAGGGTGGAAACATCTTTGGGACAGTCTCAGATGACCCGTATCATCTTGGTGCAAACCTTGCATTACTTGCAGGCTTTGGAGCAATAAACAAGACTGCTCCTGAGTTCACAATTACTCCAGCTGTTCCTATTACTGATGAAAACATAGAGGAAGCATGGGGTATCACCCAGAAGACACCATTGCCGGAAAGCGTACAGACAGCGCTGGATGCACAATAATTTGTTAAGCTGTAAATATCATTTTGTATGACTGGGCAGGATATTACAGCTTAAAATAAATATTGCGGATTTTACATTAGGTATTGATATGCATGGAGCAGGATAATTATTTTTAGGATTGTTCTTTTAATTTAATTATTCTGCTCCTGTTTCTAAGGAGACAAATCGTGGAAAAACAGTATGAAGAATTCAATGATTTAAAAAAAGAGAATGAAAACCTCAAAAGCGAACTGGCAGGTCTTAAAGAGACTGTTGCTGTATATCTAGGTTCGCTTATAAGTGAAACAGTGAAAACCTTTGGAGATAAAGGAAAAGAAGTAGTAAAAGAAGCAGCAAGAAAAGGGGGACTTTGGCAGGGCAATAAATATATAAAGGAAAATAAGGTAAAGAAAAAAGGCACAAGGGCTGCTGCTGAATTTTTCGGCAGTATGAGCGACGTAGAGTTGTTCAATGTAAGCACGGAAATTATTTCTGAAAAGAAATTTCATATAAAGACAAATGTTTGTCCATATATAAAAATCTGGAGGGAAATGGGATTAGATAAACAGTTACCGGATTTTTGTATTCTTGCAACTTATTATGACCTGGGCCTTTGCCAGGCATTCAACCCTGAATTGAGGATAAACCTCCCTGTCGATATGTTGCGCGGTTGCGATCATTGTGTATATGAATTTTATGAAGAGTGAATTTAAATATAATTAATTTGCCTGTAGCCATACAAGGAGAACTGGAATATGAATGATTATATAAAAAACATCAACGATGCGGTTATTGGTTATGATATAGAACTTGTTAAAAAAAATGTGACTGATGCAATCAATGATGGTAAAGATCCCATAATTATAATGAACCAGGGGCTTTCGAAAGCAATAGTTGAAATAGGTGAAAAATTTGGCAGGGAGGAGATATTCCTTGTGGAGCTAATGATTGCTGCTGATGCATGTATGGCTGGTGTTGAGATAGTTAAAAAAAGTATACTTGATAAAAAAATCGCTATACAGAAACCAAAAGGTATAATTGTTGTCGGTACTGTACTTGGAGATATACATAATATAGGGAAGGATATATTAAGGACACTACTTGAAACAAGCGGTTTTGAAGTACATGATATTGGTGTCGACCAGCCTGCCGAAAACTTTATAAAAAAAGCCCTTGAGGTAAATGCTAAACTAATAGCTTCGTCAGCCCTTTTGACTACAACTGCGCCAAACCAGAAGGATATTGAAGAAAATCTTATAGAGAATAACCTCAAAGGTAAGATCAAGACCATAATAGGCGGAGCTGCTACAAGTCTAGCGTGGTCAAAAGAAGTCGGGTCAGATTTCTATGCTTCAACTGCTACCGAAGGTGTAAGTATAATCAAAAAATTTTTTGAAGGAGAGTAAAAATGAGAACAAAAGTTGAAGTCCTTACCAAATCCGAACTTGATGCTATTTACCAGGCTGCACTTGATATACTTTCAGGAATCGGTGTAAATATTGAAGATAATGAATTAATTGAAATATTAAAAAAGAATGGATGCGCCGTT
>CAYGYY010000104.1:2068-6299 GCA_964354265.1 uncultured Actinomycetota bacterium | reverse complement strand
ATAATTATTCTTTTCGCCTCAATCTTGCCCTGGTCCTTAATGCTGTGCCTATTATCTTTGTGGCTCTTTAAAAAGAGCTTCCTTTCTTGGCCAAAAAAACTGATCACCAAAGAAAGGAATAATTATGGATGGAATACCAGCTTTAAGAGCTTCAGCTGTTGTTCCTGCACCGCCATGATGTATGGCCATAGCTACCATTGAGAAAAACCAGGATATGGGAACTGAATCTATCATTTGTCAACTATAGTATTTGGAAATATATTTATTTTTAAGCTACTTTTATTCCCAATTAATTGTATAATACTGCTAAATAAATTTTTTCATTAAAGTTTATTGAGATTATAATTTATGGGAATTTATCTGTAAGTATAAATTGAATAGGAATAAAGCAATTGTTTAATCATATACTTTTATATTTAATTATTCTTTTTAATGCCTTCAAAAATTGGCTAGATATTTCGTAACTTGTGGCGGCCAAATAAACCATCTAATATTTTATCTCAACCATTATTTTAAAAGTTCTTACTATTGAAAGCCTTGGGCAGCCACTTTCAGACAAATTTGTCAGGGATATCTTAATTAATTAGAAGCCACTCATTTAAAATACCTTTTTATCTTCTTCTCCCACAGATAAAAAGAAAGGCAATCTTACTGCTATCTGGTGACCATGCTTGTCCTACACCGGAAAATAAGTTTATCCAGCTCCCGTTTTCGTTTTAGCCGCCACACGCTGTTATCAGCAAGGCAACTGTTAAGATAACTATAGCTGCAATTGTTAAGCAGATAATTACTTTTGGCCTTATGAATATATTACTTAGAAAAAATCTTTTATTTTTTTCAGACTTTCTCCTAATTGCAACAACTACTGATATTATCTATTGATTAGCAGATTTATATATGGATATTTTTTATGCTTTAACTTTTTTCTTTGCTATTAAAACAATACTTCCAATTATGCCAACCAGCAATGCTATTGGGCATACGATTGTTGCCAGAACAAAAAACACTGGCTCATCTCCCATGCGCGCACCGAAATCTTCACCAAATAGCTTTATTAAAAGGGCAAAGAAAAGATTGTGCATTACAGCAAAAACGCTTATACCAATAGCTGCTGAACCTGTAAGAATAAAAAATGCTTTTGCAAGCTTTTGTAATTTTGCTCTTGATACCAAAACAATAAGTGCTATTCCAAGGACTGGTAAAATAACCATTAAAGGAATACTTATAAACTGATTAAATTGCCCAAATAAGGGCATGGCAAACATACTTAATGCATTTAAAATAAAGAAAGCAACTACTAGCCAGAAAATTATAAGGGTTGAGATATTGATTTTATTTTCCTTTTCTTTCATTTTTTACCTCATTTGATAAATAAGATATTAAAATAATAAAACCGACTATATTTAGTCGGTTTCGCTATTGGCTTTAAGCTTTTCTATACAATTGGCGACCAACTATAATAGGAAAAGCCCCAAAGTCCCTAAATTTAATTTTTTATAATTTATAACAAATGTTTCAAATATATTTTACTACTTTAAAGGTAAAATATAAAATTAATTCAAAATTTAATTAAAATCTTAATTCAGATATAAAAATATCTTAACTTAAGCTCAATAATAAAGTTCTAACTCTGTCTACCATGCCCAACCAAACGTGACTTGGCACTTAAAATATTTAAAATTAGCTGGAGATTCTTTATGATGTTTAAAAATTTATTTAAATGTCAGAGTTTTTTTATTTATCCATTTTCAATAAAGGGTGCAGCGCATACTACACCCTTTAAATAAAATTTAGACATATCAGCTCAATTATCCTTGGTTAAATTCCAAGCGCTTCAGCAACACCTTTGCCATAAGCGGGGTCAGCTTTCGTACAGTTGCCTATGTGCCTTATCTTAACCTCTTTAGGAGCATCCCCCATAGCACGGGCTGTGTTTTCGAATAATGCCTTCTGCTGTTGTTCATTCAATAGCCTGAACAAAAGGCCGGGCTGGGTATAATAATCATCGTCATCTTCCCTGAAATTGAAGCGGTCCGCATCCCCATATATAGGAAGTTTTGGTTCTTTAAATTCAGGCTGCTCCTGCCACTTTCCGTAACTGTTTGGTTCATATCCTATGGTGCTTCCCGCGTTGCTATTTACCCTCATCTGGCCATCCCGGTGATAACTGTTAACTGGACATCTGGGAGCATTGACAGGTATCATGTGATGGTTTACTCCTAACCTGTAACGCTGAGCATCGCCATAAGAAAATAATCTTCCCTGCAGCATCTTATCCGGTGAAAAGGAAATACCGGGCACAACATTTGCAGGATTAAAGGCTGACTGCTCTACATCTAAAAAATAATTCTCAGGATTGCGGTTAAGCTCCCAAATGCCTACTTCAATTAGAGGATATTGTCCCTTAAACCATACTTTAGTCAGGTCAAATGGGTTATAAGGCATATTATTTGCCTGCTCTTCTGTCATAACCTGTATAAACATTTTCCATTTTGGGTAATCCCCACGTTCAATGCTTCCAAACAGGTCTCTCTGGTGGCTTTCACGGTCTTTTGCAACAATAGCTTCAGCTTCTGTATCAGATAAGTTCTTGATGCCCTGCTGGCAAACCATATGAAACTTAACCCATACCCGCTCATTATTTGCATTAATCATTGAAAATGTATGGCTACCAAATCCATGCATATGCCTGTAAGATAACGGAATACCTCTATCGCTCATAGTAATTGTTACCTGGTGCAATGCTTCAGGAAGAGATGTCCAGAAATCCCAATTGTTTTTTGCACTTCTCATATTTGTGTGAGGATCACGTTTTACAGCACGGTTTAAATCAGGGAATTTAAGCGGATCACGCAGAAAGAAAACCGGTGTATTGTTTCCAACAAGGTCCCAGTTGCCTTCTTCAGTATAAAACTTCATAGCAAATCCACGAATATCACGCTCGGCATCCGCTGCGCCACGCTCACCGGCAACTGTAGAGAAACGAACAAACATATCAGTTTTTTTACCGATTTCAGAAAAAATCTTTGCTTTGGTGTACTTCGTAATATCATGTGTTACAGTAAATGTTCCAAATGCGCCGGAACCTTTTGCATGCATTCTTCTTTCCGGTATCACTTCCCGGTCAAAATGGGCAAGTTTTTCTAAAAACCAGACATCCTGGAGCAGCATTGGTCCACGCGGGCCTGCTGTAAGGGAGTCCTGGTTATTGGCTACTGGAGCACCCGCAGCAGTTGTTAATTTTTCTTTTTCATTCATTTTATTATTCTCCTTTTCTATTTTTTATGTTTTTAAACATTTTGGACAGACCCCTTTAAAATAAACATTTTTTTCATTTATTTTAAAATTTTCTAAAGAATCAATTGAAAGTTTATCGACATCAATAGAGAAATTATAAATACTTCCACAATAATCACATTTGAAATGGCCGTGACTGGTAACTTCACCATCATATCTTGTCTCATTATCTTCAATTGTTACAACTATTGCTAAATTTTCTTTTTTAAATAAATCTAAAGCATTATATACTGTTGCCTTGGAAAGGGTTGGGATGTCTTTTAACAGGTCGTTATATATCCTATCAACAGTTGGGTGATTTCTTTTATTCATAAGATATTCTAGAATTTTTATTCTCTGAGGGGATGGTTTTATATTTTTTCCAAGTAATTTTTCTGCTAAATCTCCAATTTTTTTATTCAACTAAAAATCCTTATTAGCTTGATTATAAAACTATAATGATTATAATTATATAATAGTTATTTTAAAAAGTCTATTACTCTAATATTTATTCAATGAAATAATGTTTTGAACAAATTAAGTAAAAAAAAACTATTTATAAGTAGACCTGTAAAAATCTTATTAATTACAACTGGTACTTTATTCATTTGTATTGGTATTGCTGGAATATTTATACCAATACTGCCTACAACTCCTTTTCTTTTAATTTCAGCAGCATTATATGCAAGAAGCTCAAAAAGATTTTATGACTGGCTTTTAAATAACAGAATCTTTGGTAGATTTATTAAAGATTATAGAGAAGGAAAAGGAATTCCATTAAGAATAAAAATTATTACCATAGCTCTTTTATGGATAACCATGGGATTTTCATTTTTCTTTGCTACAGGTATATTTTGGATAAGAGCTATGCTGGTTCTTATTGCAATAGGTGTAACAATTCATATTGTAAAAATAAGGCCTAAAGATAAAAGAAAAATAATCCTTTCAGATTAAT
>CAYGYY010000104.1:0-1968 GCA_964354265.1 uncultured Actinomycetota bacterium | reverse complement strand
TCATTCCTGGGGTTATTGATTATTGAAACCACCCTGGGCCTATTTGGTTGAAGTTTTGCAAGCTGTGCAACCACCAGGTTATCCTCATCATCACCAGTGACTGCAGCAATCACATCTGTAATTTTTATACCGGCCTGCTCCAGAACCATCGGGTCACAGCCATCTCCGCATATTATTTCCATATTGCCTATTTTTTCAAATTTGCTGCAGACAATTTCACTCTTTTCAACGATACTTACTTTATGTCCCTTTAATACCATGTCTTTTGCAAGATTATTACCTACCTTGCCAAATCCTATGATTAAAATATTCATTTATTGCCTCCTAGATTCCAAGTATTCTCTTAAGCTGAGGTATCGCAGTTGACGCTACTGCAATATGGAGCAGATCGCCTTCACTCATGACAGTGCCCACAACGGGCACAAAAGCTCTGCCAAGCCTTGTTATGGAAACAACCATTATCTCCCCCGGCACATTTATTCTGTCACTTCTATGGCCTGAAATCCCATGCGTCACTTCAACTTCAATAATTTCAACTTCTCCATTTCCAAGACTCAATTGGGTATTTATATCAGAATGGCAGATAAGTTCCCGTATCTTATTTGCACCCCATTTTGTGGGAGAAATTGTTGTAATACCAAGTTTGTTATATACATTTGCCCTTACAGGATCATAAATCCTGGCAACTACTATAGGCACTTTAAATTCCCTTTTTGCTATTAAAGCTCCGATTATATTCCTGTTATCTCCTGGTGTAACCGAAGCAAATGCATCTGCATTTTCAATTCCTGCCTTTATAAGTACTTCCCTGTCATAACCAAAACCAACTATTTTTTCACCTTTGAAGCTTTCCCCCAGCTTGTCAAATGATTTTGGATCCAAATCAACTATGCTTACTTTATGTCCATCCATAGACAGAAGATTTGCCAGTTGTGAACCGACCCTTCCGCATCCCATTATTAATATTTGCATTTAATCACCTTTTTAAGGAACAGAATTAATAAAAAAATTTTATTTCTGATAAACTTCTTATTAATAAATATTTAATTGACTTGATTGTCATATTTTTTATTATACCTTTAAAATTAAATTATATTATTCCTTCTTATTACTCTTTATTATTATTTATTATTATATTTTTTTATATAGCGCCAGAAGGCTTTATTTTCCTTCTTAAAATCAATTTTCGCAATTCTTCAAATATCAAAACAGAAGGTATGAAAGTCAATAATATGAGCCAGTATTTCAGATCTATAGGAGTATTATTAAACAATGTATTGAGTTTTGGAATATAAACTAAACATACAAGAATTACCAATTCACCTAGTATGCCCCATAGAAGCAGTTTGTTTTTAAAGAATCCAACTTTAAATACAGAATCATAATTTGTCCTGTTGGCAAAAGCGTTTCCGATCTGTCCCATGACTATTGCTATAAATGTCGCAGTTATTGCTGCCAAATAAACACTGTCATTAATATAATTGTTTGGATCTGCGCCGATTTCTCTTAATTTTGCAAATGTGTAACCATTATCAAAATAAACAATAAAATATGCTGCCATTGCCACTACTGCTATAATAGGTCCAAAGAAAAGGTATGCCTTTGCAAGTCCCCTGCCTGTCAATAATCTTTCATTTCTTGACCTTGGCAATTTATTCATTATACCGGGTTCCGGCTGCTCAGATGCAAGTGCTAATGCAGGCAGCATATCTGTTCCAAGGTCTATAGCAAGAATCTGCATGATTGTAAGCGGTAATGGGATCTTAAAAAGGATCATCATTATAAATGGCACTGCTTCAGGAATATTGCTTGCCAGTATATAATGTATGAATTTTCTTAAGTTTTCAAATACTGCCCTTCCTTCTTCAATTGCATTGACTATGCTTGCAAAATTATCATCTGTCAGTATCATATCAGCTGCTTCTTTTGCGACATCAGTTCCTGAGATACCCATTGCGATCCCTATAT
>CAYGYY010000103.1:5128-6341 GCA_964354265.1 uncultured Actinomycetota bacterium | reverse complement strand
CCCGCAAAGAAGTTTCCAAGGCAGTAGGAGATCTTGACAGTTCTGGAGCTTTTGCAAAGATGGATAAGATGGAGAAAAAAATTGCTGAAAAAGAGGCGCAGGCAGATGCAGCTTTTGAAATATCCGGAATTGACGCAGAACAGAAAGATCCTTTTGTAGAGCTCGAAAAGAAAAAAGCTGCTGAAGATGAAATGGCACGTTTAAAAGAGGAACTATCTAAAGAATAGAATAAGACAATATTAATTCCAGGGGATAAAATAACTCTTAAATAAATCAACATAAAATAATTATACCGGGTATATGGGTATATTATTATTCCTGGTATCTTATGAAAAAATTTTATGAAAAAAGAAGGGAGTCATAAATGGCACCATATATTATCGGCGGTATAATGCTGATACTTGGAGCGCTGCTTGCAATACTTGTACCAATGAAGGTAAAAAATAAGAATATCGAGATAAGGTTTATGCAGACAACCCCAGTAAAAGAGTTAAAAGCAATACTTGCCGGTAATGCTGCAGCAGGGCTTGAAGGTTACAGGCATTATGTCGAACTTATAGGCCAGGCAGAATCACAGAGGCCTCTAAAAGCTCCCTTTTCAGAAAAAGATGTCGCATATTACAATGCAGATCTCTATCAGGTTTATGAGGAAAATGAAACAACTTCTGATAAAACAGGCACCAGGCAGACAGTCAGAAATAGAGAGTCTCTTATGACAAGCGAGAAAAGCACAGAGTCTATTGTTCTTAAAGACGAGCAATCAGTTGAGAAAGTATATATTGATATAACACAACCAGGGCTTCAGCTTGATGCGCTGCAAACATATGATAAATTTGAGCCATTAAATAACCTGCAGCATTATGATTATTTTAAAAATTACCGTTATAGTACAATTGGCGCAAGGACTCTTGGATTTAAAATGTCGGAAAGAACCATACCATTAGGGCAGTCTCTTTATGTCCTGGGAGAAGCCCGTCTTGATAATAACAGGATTCTTATTGGCAGGCCGGTTGACGGCAAGCAACCTTTTATAGTTTCTGTTAAAGATAAGAGCGATATAGTCAGGAGCAATAAATCAGGAGCAAATGCAGCCCTGGCATTTGGCATACTGATAGCAGTTGCAGGCATTTTAGTAATGATATTTTTAAGATAATGAAATCTCCGGACTCAGATAATCCTGATTTCGGGCATTATTTTTGTTTCAGGATTCGGC
>CAYGYY010000103.1:0-5028 GCA_964354265.1 uncultured Actinomycetota bacterium | reverse complement strand
GGCCATAGAAATTTTAATAGCCATGTAGCAGAAAATAAGCTAAGGATAATCAAAAGATTAACTTGAATCCAGGATATGGAATGATAAGTGACGGGGAATCAACTAAAAATCTTTATAAAAAAAGGGTAGCTCTTTTTTCCCTCATAGTTTCAGTAATGCTGGTTCTAATTAAAGTACTTGTTGCGGTATTTTCCAACAGCATGGGCGTTTTTTCTGAAGCAGTAAATAATGGACTTGACCTGGTAACAGTGCTTATAACATTGCTAGCTGTCAGGATGGCTACAAGACCGCCGGATAAGGACCATACTTACGGTCATGGAAAGTATGAAAATCTTTCTGCTTTCTTTGAAATAATAATAATCACCATTTTATGTTTTTTCATAATTTACAGGTCAGTACAGCGAATAATACTCGGGAATTTTGAACTTAATTTGAATATTTATGTATTCATAGTCCTGGCGATATCCATAGTGGTTAATATTGTGCGAGTTTACTTTATCGGAAATGCTGCCAGAAGATATAATTCAGTTGCTTTTAAATCCAATTTTCTTAATTACACCAGTGACATAATCAGCTCAGTTATTGTAATCATAGGCCTTATTTTTGCAAGCATCGGATTCCCGCTTGCAGATCCTATAGCGTCTATAATAGTCGCCATTATAATTATGATATTTTCTGCCAAGCTTTCATTAAAGATAATCCGGAACCTGCTTGACTATATACCAAAAGAAGTAACAGATAAGGTTGCTAAAATACTTGACAGCATCCCTGAAGTCAAGTCATACAGTAAAATCAAGATACATGAAGTAGGGGATATAAAATTCATAAATTTAGACATTAATGTAGATGACAATATTTATATTTCCCAGATAGAAATAATGAAGGAAAAAATAAAGCAGAAAATTCTGAAGAGCATACCCGAAGCTGAAATATTGATGGCAATAAAACCACTGCTGTCAGACGAAAATGTCGATTGTATAGTCAAGGAAGTTTTATTAAGCGAAACATTTGTCAGGGATATCCATAACATATTTATTTATAATATCGGGGCCCAGATCGACATCTCGGTGCACCTGGAATTGCACAAGTTCCTGAATTTGGAAGAATCGGAAAAACTGACAGAAAAAACTGAATCAAGTATAAAGGATAAAATTAAAAACCTTAGAAACGTTTATATACATATCGAAGATGCCAGAGGTGATGAAAACTGGGATGACATTACTGCCAAATCGGAAAACCTGATTAATAAAATTAAAAGTAATATCGCATACCTGGTATCTCCTGAAACCTGCCACAAGTTTACCATACTGGAAAGAAATGGTATTTATAATGTAGCTTTTCATTGCAGGCTGGATAGGGATATGGATGTAGGAAAAGCTCATTTCATTATAAGCGAAATAGAAGACAGGATAAAAAGGATTTCTTCCAATATAAAAGAGATATCCATCCATGTGGAGCCCATATAGATGTTAAAAATATACAGGAGACAAAAATGACTTTTAATATGGATAATCACCAGAGCGAAGCAGCACACAGCCAGGGAGCAAAAAAATTGCCTGATAGTGAAATGGTTTCCAGGAACCAGTCTCTTATTGCTGCAAAACTTGTAAGGAGCAAACAGGAAATACCTGATTATTATCTTAAGACAAACCTGATAGTCTGCAATCTTCTTGACTGGAGACTGGCCAATAAAAGGTCTGATGGAAAAAAATATTCCACTACCTCTGTGATAATAAATGCTGTTTCAAAATGCCTTGTCCAGATTCCGAAGTTAAATGCCTATTTTGTTGACAATAAAGTATTTTATTATAGTGATGTAAATATCGGTGTGGCGGTCTCATCCGGCGATGAGCTGTTTATTCCTGTAATAAAAAATGCCGATACCAAATCTATTGCAGAAATAGATTCCGAACTCTTAACTTTTACAGAAAAAGCAAAAACTCAAACCTTTGAAGAGGATGATCTTTTGGGGGCAACATTTACAATTGCCAGCATTGGAGCCTATGGAATTGAAGAATTCAACGCAATAATAAACCCGCTTCAGGCAGGCATCCTTGCTATAGGCGCCATAAGGAAAGTGTTAAATATTGAAGAAAAGGAAAGCATAAGAATAAGGAATATGGTGACTGTTACTGCGGGGTTTGACCACAGGTTTGTCAATGGCTGGCTTGGAGCCGAGTTTTTGAATCTTTTCAAGAATATAATTGAAAATGAATTTAAAACTTCCTGATAATCATTTCAATACTATATTCTATAAAATCCCTGATAGAGTATTATCTGCATGGAATAGACTTATGCAGTCAGGTTATTTTAAGCTTTTTTCTGAAGCTGTCCCAGAATGTTGAAAGGCTGCTTATATATTCCTCAAATGAATCAAATTCTTTTTCGAAAACTGCATAAACCTTTTTCTGCATAAGCTGGCTGCATGAATCCGGCAGTTCACTGCATCCAGGACTGCTTATGGCGGTAATAAATATTTTCAGTTGTCCAACTATTGCATCAAGCTGGTGGCAATAGATCTTTATCTTATCCATCCTGTTGCATGACATCATCAAATGAGATACGCCAAGGCTTGCAGCGCCAAGATAAATCCGCTGTTGAATATCTGTTGTAATATAGCCGCCTTCATCTAAGAAATACCCATGGTATGGCAGGTCCCCACAGACTATAGGCAGCAGGTTGATTTTGGTGCATTTAGTTATAATTGATTCAAGAACTTCTTTTCCGGAGAGGGGCAGTATTAAAATAGCATCAAATCCGCTCTCTTTTATATAATCAAGTATTTTACCGCTGCATATATCGGGGACATCACTTCCAAATTTCTGATGGTCGTAAATAACTGGTTTATCAGCCCTGTCCCTTAGAATATCTGCAATCTTGTCAAGTCCATTTTTTAAAACCGGGATCGGACCTACCCTGTACCCTACGACAAAATCAAGGTCTTTTGTGGATGAGATGGCTTCTGCAACTTTTGATTTTTCAGGATAATTTAAATCTATTAATATGCCATTTTTAGGGGTAAAGATTTCCATCAGGACTCCTTTCATGTAATTTTTGCTACATTTAATTATACGTGTTTTTACCTGAAATATAAATTTGAAAATGAACCGTCAATTATTAACTTAGGGAGCATGGATGCTTTATAAAATTTGCCAGGACAATTAAAAAATTTTTTTAAAAATATAACGTTTATGCAAAAATATTCGTTTTTATAATTATGAAATATAAACCAGGAAAAATATTATAAAAAGAAAGGTAAAGAAATGTGGAAAAAGATTGTACTGGGAATAATTATAGGTACTGTTGTATTGACTGTATCTGCAGGAGGAATTTATGCATTCCAGAGGAATGCTGGCCAGGGTAGCGACGCTCTGGTAGAAAACTATAAAGAAAGTGCCGATTTTCAACCCTGTGCAGTATTAAAATGTTCCGGGCAGGGAAACTGCACTGAAGCAAATTGTCCCGATGGAAATTGTGATGGCGATAATTGTAATAATCCGGGCGGTGAGCTGGAAAAAAATTGCTACAGGCAAAACTATGAAAACTGCAACCAGCTTCAGACCCAGAGTGGTTTTTGCTTCCAGAATAATATCCAGAATAATAATAAGAATCAAAACAGTGATGAACACTGCGGTATGAGTGGTAATAATACCGGGCAGGTCAATTATACTGAAGGCAATAATGTAAAGAATTGTTTCGGTAAGAATAAATAAAAACAGTTAAAATTTTAAACGAAAGTCTGTAAATAGTATGAAAAGAAGAAAGTTAAGAATAAAGCTTGGTATAGATCTTGCGATGATAGCAGTTTTCATAATTAACATGTTTACCGGGTTTGCGATGTTTTTTGGTATGGTGCTGGGTGGCGGAAGGCAATACGGTGGAATAACCGGATTCAATATTGAAAATCTTTCGAACCTGAGCGCCAGGGCCTGGTACAGGTTTGTTCACGATTGGTCGGGAATTTTAATAGTCATATTAATACTTTTACACCTAATCCTGAACTGGAATACTCTCTGGTGCTATTTAAGGAATATGTGGAGGAGCAGCGTGGTCAGGGAAGTAAGTATTGATGAGAGTATTGGCAAAGGTGTCAATGCAAGTTGTGAAATGCCTGTAAAGTCACAGCCGGCACATCATTCATGATAGCCAGCTGCTGCAACAGGGTATTTATGAGATAATAAAACTGTTTTAATCGATTTAGCTTTTTATTTACAGCTTGCTCATATGGACGATAGAGAACTTGATTCTTGTATAAAAAGTTTTAAAAGAACCGGTGATAATTTCTATTACGAAAAAATATTCAGGTATTTTTTTTCAGGAATATTAAGGTTTGTTCTTTTAAATATTTCCGACCGCCATCTTGCAGAAGATATAACAGTAGATGTCTTTTATAGAGTTTACAGGCATATGCCTCAATTGAATCTTGATTCTGCAAGATTTAAAGCATGGGTCTATAAGATTGCAAGAAATTTGATAATAGACTATCACAGAAAAGCTGGAAGGCAGCAGGAAAACCTGTCCTTTCAGCAGTACATGGAAGAAAAACAGCCAGATTATCTAGATGAGGGAGGGATTATTGAAGATAAGCCTGTTAAAAATAGTCCCATCTCAAATAGTATTGATGGATTAATAACTCCAGAATTTAATGACCAAAATCTTTTAAATAGTTTGGATAAATTACCGGAAATCCAGAAACAGGTAATAATCCTGAGATTCGTGGAAGAACTGGATTATAGAACGATAGGAACAATTGTAGGTAAAAGTGAAATGACAGTAAGGGCAATAAAATTCAGGGCTATTATGAGATTAAAGGAGCTCCTTATAAAATGAATAAAGATTTAAATATAAACAAAAAAATATTAAAGAGATTTTTTAAACTTATAGATGAAGGACCGGACCCTGAAGAATGCCTTGCGGAGTTTCCGGAATACCGAACTAAACTCCAGCCGTACGCATCTGCAATACATGGCCTGGAAAATTTAAAAAACATCAGCACTGATAAAAATTTTGAAGACCAAAGTCTTAAAG
>CAYGYY010000102.1:3436-6399 GCA_964354265.1 uncultured Actinomycetota bacterium | reverse complement strand
CAGAAAGAGCTCTGAGGTCCATTCCCAGCTTAACAAGAGATTCGGGAGAAATGAAAGTCTGCGCAATTAGTGTGCCCCCTGCTTTGAGTCCTTCATCCTTGAATTTCTTGAGCCATAGATGCTCTATTAAAATCATTGCCCCGGCTGACCCTGGTGGAAGGCTCTTGGCAACCTGGAGAAGATCTTCTTTGCTGGCGCCAAAGTCTTTCTCTGCAAACTTTAATGCTCCAATTTCCATACCGGCTTCCATGCCTTCTTCCCCGCCTGCGCCAAGTCCGATGAGCCCGCCTATAGCTGCGCCAAGTTTTGCACGCTCAACTTTGTCAAGCTCAGTACCTTCTCCTATTTTTATGTTTCCATGTACGCTCTTGGATACATATGCAAGGTCAATGATACGGATAAGGCCTTGTTTGCTTAGATCAAGAAGCGCGTGTTTAAAATCACGCTTCACGTCGGCATTATCAAAGCCTAATACTATTAATTGGATTGGGCCATACATAACGCTCATTTTAGTTTCCTTTCTTTTTTTTATTATTTAGAATAATTCTTTTTCCCAGGCACTGAAAATCCCCGATATTCCAGAATTTTTATTGTTTCAGCGTCGTGGAAAAAACTTTATTATTTATTATAACATTAATATAAATATATATATATATATATTAAAAAACTGGCTTTCATTAAAAATCTGGTAAACAGGAATTGCTATTATAAAAATAAATACCTAATCTGGTTTGGGCCAGTTCAGGGCTTTACAAGCAAAACATCCATTCTTCTATTCAATAAAATCAACCCTGCACCGATTAAACTAAATGTAAGCGATAATGCCCCAAATAAAGTCAATACTGCATAAAGTATCCTTTTAAAACCAAAATCCGGGAGCATAAAGAGGGAGCTCCCAAAGTTATTGGAAATATCTTTTAGTTTCAGGGAAAGATCTTCAAGATTCTCTGCTATCTTCTCAGCATCGCCTGTGTTTACATCTATATTATCTGCGATATCAATAATTTTACCCCCAAGCTCTTCGATACTTGCCGCTACTTTGTTAAAATACTCTGATGCCCCGGCCAGGGGTTGAAAACCTAAAATATTAAAATCCATGGAATCTGCTATAGAGTGAACGGCATTTGCGGTATTATCTACAATATCCCTGACATTATAGAGAGAACCTTTTGCTTCACTTACTGTTTCTGAGCCATTTTTTAAAGCAACTGATAAATTTCCAATAAGAGTCGATGCAGTATCCAGCCCGCCTTTTACCGCAGATGTGAGTTCGGTGGTATCTGGCAAATTAAGCTCAAAGTTGTTTACGGATACGATGCCGACAATACAAAAGATACAACCTATCGCACCGATTATTATTACAGCTATTGCAATAGCCAGGATTGCTATACTTTTTTTATCTTTATGTGCCATAGATCAAACTCCATTCTTTTTTATTTTCTATTTTTATTAAGCAGCAGCTTTATTTGCATTTCTTTCTCTCTTCTGTACAACTGCCAATATAATTGAATTCACAATCCAGGCAATACCGCTAAATACTGCAAAAAAACCTATAAAAGTGAGCAGTGTTGAAGTTGCGTATAGCGGAGGCCTGAATAAAACAAAAATACCAAGAATCAACGACAGTACCCCGATAACAATCCTTGGAGTATTTTTTGTAGAGCTTCCATTTGCAATAGAAGAAATGCCGGTAATTATAAGCCAGACAGCAATAAAATATATCAAGAATATTGTTGTACCAGTGGGCCAGATAAATATAAAAATACCGATTATAATACCAAGTATGCCTTCGATTAACAGTATCCACCACCCCTTGTCAGTCCTGATTAAAAACAAGGATCTTATCAGTGCAATTGCTCCCATGATAATTGCAAGTGTCCCAAAAAATACCACAAGAAAACCAAGCGTCATAAGGGGCCATGCAAGAATAATTGCTCCAAAGCCAAGCGTCACTATCCCTGCAATAAGAATAACCCACCAGGGCTCTTTTGACAGGTAGCTCCGATAGCTCAAAGATTCTTCTTCTTCCAATTCTTCTTCTGCATCGCTGGCCCCGATTTTATCTTCTTCTGCCATTTTTTCTCCTTTCTTCATTTATTTCTTTACTTTTGCTTAGCTATTAATTCCAGAAATTTTAAAATTTACTTATCAGGAAAATTAACTGCCGCCCCTCAGGTATTTACACAAATACAGACGCAAAAACAACTTTCAGGATTCAAAAACCTTCAGAAGTCAATTCAATATATATATCTGGAATAGACCTATAAATGTTGTTATGCTTCAGGAGACCTGGCAGAATCCAGGGCAGCCTGCTTTATCTGCTGCTCTGCTATCATCCTGTTTCTTAATACTGCTGCACGAATAATGAAAAAGGCACCTATGGTAAGTGCAAGACCTGCAACTGTCCATTTAAGAACAGATGAGCCAAAGCTAGGGTCAACAAGAAGAAAGATTCCCAACCCTGCAGCAATAAGGCCAAGTATTATTGGAAAAATCCTTACTCTGCCTTTTTGTAGCTGTATCGCAGCAGCAACTTTAGATGCACCAATAAAAATTGCCCAGGATGCAACAAAATATACAAATGTCGGGAATTCCTGTATAACCGGCCACAATAATGCCATAAGGCCCAATGCAACGCCGATTATCCCGACAATGAGGTATATCCACCAGAACCTGCTTATCCTTCTATGTGTAACTGACATTACAATGGTTGCAACTCCATCGATTATGGCCAGTACCGCAAATAGATATACAAACATCTGCTGTGGTACAGCCATGATTGCAATGCCCATGCAGACAAGGACTATCCCAAAAAACATAAGAAAACCCCATCGCAATCTGCCTAAAGCTACCATTATTTCCCTCCTTTTATCACTCTATCTTATTTTTTAATTTTTATTTTCCACAGTGACAACAATGGCCCCTGCTTTCTTTATGATTATTGACTGGATTATCATGATAAT
>CAYGYY010000102.1:0-3336 GCA_964354265.1 uncultured Actinomycetota bacterium | reverse complement strand
TTTGTCTGTTTTATTAATGTAAATGACCTTATGACTGCTACTATACTAATAAGTATAATTGATATCCCAAAAATAAGCACAAGCACTTTTGTACTTATCTCTGGCCATGAAACTATCAGAATGCCCAGGATTAAAGTTATTATCCCTGCAACAAGCACCAGCCACCAGCTCTCTCTGTCAACTATGTACAATCTTTGAGCATCAAGCTGGCCATTTTTACTTTCATTCATTTTTTACCCCTTTCTTTTTTTTATTATTGCATATTTATTATTGCATATTATATGTTTCCACCGTTACTAAACACCATATTGCCTGCATCAGCTTTAAGATTCAGGTATAGTATCCCATCTTTTATCACATAGCTTACCACATTGCCAAGGTATGAGATATATTTATCTGAAAGTGAACCGTCTTCACAAGCCATCCTTGTCATCGCGCTTAATTTAAGGGTAAGACTGCTGTCCTGCATTATGTATGTACCGCTTCCATTATTACAGTCGGCCAGGACATACATATTTCCATCCGATTTTAATAAAAGCATATACCTGGCGGGGTCATCAACATTTGTAATGCTTCCATCACCGGATTCAAACTCCTGCCATTGCCAGATAATGTCCGTTATTTCCTCTTCGGGCGGCTCCTCCGGCGGCTCTTCGGCTTTTACTTCAACAGTCTTTTTTACCGTTGCCGCTCCATTATTTCCATCATCCACAGTGACTTTTATCTCATAATTGCCTGCCTCGTCTGGAGTTGTCCAGTACATGGGGTTGCTTGTTGACTTTTCCACTGACCCTGCTGTTACACTCCACTTATACGATAGCGTGTCCCCATCAGGGTCTGATGCTATTACATATACCGGATATTCTGTATCAGTGTAGAAATCGTCCATTATAACAATCTCCTCTATCTCAGGAGGACTGTTTGCTGGAGGTTTTTCACAACCCCATTCTAAATTTATATTGTCCTTTGCTGTTCCTACGCTATTATTAGCTGTTGCTTCCAGCTCATATTCTTCATCGACATCTGTCAGGTTTACCTGTGCTTTATCCGCTCCAAGGCTTCCATTTGAATCATCCCTGCTCCAGATTATTTCGGGGACCGGTGAACCGCTAACTTCAGCCTTTATCCTGTAATAGCAAATATTTTCATCTTTTACATATACAGGGCCTTCATATATCTTAATGGTAATTGCAGGAGCCTCGGAAACTTCCGCTTTTTCCAATATTTCAAGATATTTTAGAGTATTCGCCTCTGCATTTTTGTCCACTAAATACTCTACATAGACCTTATCGCCGGATGCAAGGCCTTCAGGTAGTTCGTAACCGTCAAGATAAATCTGCAAAATACCATCATTTACTATAAGGTAAATGGAATCATCCATTATGCGCTCAACAATACCTACATGACTTACAATGTTCTGCTCGGGGGCTTGCGTTTCCTGCTCGGGGAGCTGGTTTGCTTTTTCAAGTATTTTTAAGTATATGAGTATATTCTGCTCCGAAACTTTGTCTGCCATATACTCTACATAAACCTTGTCGCCTGACGCGAGACCTTCAGGAAGTTCGTAACCGTCAAGATAAATCGGTATTACAGTGCCATCGACATCCAGCTCTAAGGCTTCGTCGGTAATCCTGTCAACTATCCCTTCGTGGTTTACTACATCCATTTCCTCTGTTCCATCACTTTTGTCAGCACTTTCTTCTGTCCCATCACCAGGTTCCTGGTTACTACAGAATGTTAAAGGAATGAGTACTGCAAGCAATATAACAGCCAGCACAATAATAACAACGAGCAGTATATTTTTTGTTTTCTTACTGCTATCCTTCTTTGCATGCATGGGTGCGCCATCTTGGCTCATTGTGTTTCCCCTTATTGAACTAATTTTAAAATATACTTACTATCAATACTGACAATATAAAAATATAAATCCCTGTCTTAATTAACCTTTTACCTGCTGGACTTTTTTTCTGTCAAGAAATGCCCTGACAATGAAGTATGCGCCAGATATCATTCCAATCGCAGCGATTAACCAGAACAGTATTGAAGAACCAAGTTCCGGTTCCACCATCACAAAGATACCGAGGCCTACAGCGACCAGTCCAAGGATGATTGGTAAAATCCTTCCCTTATTTGTCTTCTGTAATTGTATGGCAGCAGCAATCTTGCCTATCCCGATGAAGACTGCCCATGAAGCCACAACATATACAAATGTTAAATCCCTGATTGCTGACCATAGAAGCGCAGTCAAACCAAATGCTATCCCAATTATTCCAACAAGAAGATATATCCACCAGAACTGGCTGGTTTTTCTGGCTCCGACCGATGAAATTATTGTTGCCACACCATCAATTACTGCCAGTGTCGCAAATAACCATATAATTATTGGCTGGCCGAAGATCATAAGAGAAATGCTTAATAATACAAGGACGATACCAAAAAATAGTAGAATTCCCCAATTTGTAGACACTCTTGCCATTTACTTTTCCTCCCTCTTGATAAATTTTTCTTTTAATATTATCTTATTTTATTGTTAAATTATACCCAATAATAAAGGATTTTTTAAAGTATTATCAGGAATTATCAGCATCCAAACCGTCTGCGGTTACCTATCCCCCCTCCGGAATAAGATAAGATATCTAAAAAAATGCCAATACCTATCCAGAGCCATGCAAATCCGGATATACCTGAGCCTGGTGACCAGACAATCAGGTAAATTATCATGGTAAAAGGCGCAAAAACAGCAAATAGCAATGGCCATACCCATGAAACAAATATATTATTAAAAAGAGCAGGATTAAGAAGCCACCAGATGAATATGGCCACGCGCGGACCAAAAAATAAAAGTGATGTAACAATACAACACATTCTATACTTAAAATAGCTCCCTGATCCTTATAATTGAAGTTATTATATTATATTTCTATAATGTAATATATTATTTTATATTTACTGTTTAAGAGTTGTGTTTAAGACTGCCAGGATAAATGTACAGATAAATCAATAATGCAAGGCATTATTTGACTTTGATAGCCAGTTTATATATAGTAAATCCAGTTGTTCAGGAGTAAAAGCTCATGAACTAATTGAAATCTCATTAAGGAAAAGAGAATAAGGAGAAATAAAATGGGAATGATGAGAAGAGTGGCCAGGAGAACTGCCAGAAGAACAGTAAGAAGGCAGTCGGCCTTTGCAGGAGCACAGGGCGCTCCTGAAGAAGAGGAAGTATATGAAGATGAAGCAAGCGACCCTGTACAGACTTTAAAAGATAGACTTGCAAAGGGAGAAATAACCCTGGATGAATACAACCAGATGCTGGAAGCCATTACAAAATAAAGC
>CAYGYY010000101.1:2156-6453 GCA_964354265.1 uncultured Actinomycetota bacterium | reverse complement strand
AAAATTAAGCATCACATAAAATTTGTTTAACAAAATATCCAGAATGCTTTTAAATTTATGAAGACTTAACTTTGGCCACACTCAGGACATACTGTTGCTTCAGGAGGAATTGGTTTTCCACATTCCTTACAGTAATTGACTTTAATATCTACTTTACAGTGCTCACAGAATGTCATTTCCTTAGTCTCAATTTCAGCATCACAGAAGGGGCATTTGCACTTATTCTTATCTTTATTCACATCTGTCATAATCCTCACCTGATATTTATTTATCTTTTTTATTCTTATGCATATAATCTTTAACTGCAGCATGAAGTGCATCTGCGCCTAGATTTGAGCAATGCATCTTATTCTTTGGAAGTCCCCCAAGTTCATTTGCAACATCCTTGTTGGTAATCTTTAATGCTTCGCTGAGGCTCTTTCCTTTTGCTATGTCGCTTACCATACTTGAGACTGCAATTGCTGCGCCACAGCCAAACGTCTTAAATTTTACATCTTCAAGCTTTTCGTCTTTCACTTTTATATAAAAAGTCATCATGTCGCCACAAACCGGATTCCCTACTTCGCCTACACCATCTGCATCCTTAATTTCACCGACATTGTGTGGGTTCATAAAATGCTGCATAACTTTTTCATTATAAGTAACCATTTTTTTACCTCTTTTAACATTTAGAATAGAAACATTGTTAATATAGTATTTTTAGTGCTATCTTTCAAGCATTATAATTATTAATAATTATTCATATAGATTATCAATATGGGCATTTTTATATATTTATATGTTTAATGCTCTTTTTTAATTCTCTTCAAAAAATTATAAAAACCTCATTTTCCTGATTACCTGCAAAGTGGCGACATTTCCCTTAGCTTGGCCACAATAGCAGGCAGTGCTTCAAGAGCATATTCCACTTCCTGTTCAGTATTATATTTTCCAAGTGAAAATAGTATGGAACCGTTAGCTGTAGCAGGAGGCAATTTTATTGCAAGCAGCACATGAGAGCTTTTAAGCGCATGGGAGGCGCATGAAGAACCGCTGGCTGCTGCTATGCCCTTACTGTTTAGAAGCAGTATAATTGATTCACCTTCTATATATTCAAAGCTAAAATGCGCATTTCCAGGCAGCCTGTTTTCAGGATCCCCATTTAATCTCACTTTATCTATGTTATTTGTAATTCCTGCACACAGTCTATCCCGCAGGCCTTTTATATATTCCATGTTTTCTGCCAGCTCATCCTTTGCAAGCTCACATGCTTTTCCGAAACCAATAATTGCAGGTATGTTTTCTGTTCCTGCTCTTCTACCATGTTCCTGGGTTCCGCCTAGCAGTAGTGGTCTTATCTTTACCCCTTTCCTCAGGTACAATGCAGCAGCGCCTTTTGGACCGTACATCTGTTGTGCTGTGAAACTAAAGGAATCCAGACCCAGCTTGACTACATCTACCGGGATAATCCCTGCAGTTGCAATTCCGTCGCAATGGAAAATAACACCTGCCTCTTTAACCACCCGGGAGATTTCCCTGATATTCTGTATGGTACCTATTTCATTATTTGCATGCATAATGCTTACAAGAACAGTGGGACTTTTAATGGCCTTTTTAACATCTTCAGGACTTACCCGGCCGAATTTGTCTACAGGCAGGACAGTTACTTCAAAGCCTTCTTTCTGCATTTCCTTTAAAGGGTTGAGTATCGAATAATGTTCTATTGCTGAAGTTATTATATGGTTCCCTTTGTCCTTAAAAGCTCTTGCAATTCCCCAGAGCGCAGTGTTGTTGGATTCTGTTCCACATGAGGTAAAATAAATATCTTCAGCTTCAGCGCCTATCAGATTTGCGCATAATTTCCTGGATGCTTCAAATTTATCGCTAACATCTTCTCCAAAAGAGTGAAGGCTTGAGGGGTTGCCGTAAAACCGGCTAAAAAAGGGCAGCATTTCATTATAAACCCTGTCGTCCACTCTTGTGGTAGAAGCATTATCAAAAAAAACCCTTTTAATTTCGTTTTTTTTAGCTTCAATCATTAGAACCACATTGTCCCATCTGATTCAAGCACAAGGTTGTTAAGAGTGGCGGCGCCCACTATTTTAGCGCCTTCGACAAAATCACCGGGTGTGAGGTTCTCCCCGAAAACCTGCATGCTCTGCTGGCAAACGAGCATGGCAATACCCATGCTTAATGTCTGGTCCATAACTTCCTTAAGAGATGGGAAGCTCCCCATTTTTATTTTTTCTGCTTCACCCTTTTTTACAACGGTTATTCCTTCACCAAGAAAATAAATGGTCGGCTCAAGTTCCATAGCTTTTGCTGTCTGAGCAAGTATAAATGGCGAATAAAGTCTCTGTGGTGTGTTGATACCGCTTGTCTGGACATATAGTATTTTTTTCTTTTCCATTTCCTGGTCCTTTCTCTATAATAATTTTTTTAAAAAGATGATACAAGATTTTAAATACTACTAAAATAGTATAGTATAAATATAAAGTATTAATATAAAAATAGCAATAGAAAAATTTGCGGTGATATATAAAAGAAATTCATTTATAATTATTTAATAAACCTGGATTTTTATTCAGCAGATTAGTGTTCTTATTAAAGAGAGCATTGTTTTATTTAAATCTCTAAATAATTAAAAAACTTAAGCAGGAAAGGATAAAAGATGATAATTGGCATCGGTAATGTCGGCAGTACTTCTTTTAAAAGCAAGATAATTGATATTAATGATAAAAATGAGATTAAAACTCTTGGACAGGCAAACATAGATAAGATAAAATCCCATGGTGATTCCAATTTTACTCATAGTTGCGGCGATAACCTGATTGAAAAAGAAACCATTGAATTATTTGGCTTTGAAGCGGCCATAAATACAGCTCTTGAATGGTATATGAAAAATGGTGTTATCAGCAAACCCTCAGACATACAGGCGATGGGGTTCAAGTGTGTAATGGGTGAGACAAATGGAGCTAATATGCTTACGCCTTCCATATTGGCCGAAATGCAGAAATATTCATTTGCTGCCCCTGTGCACAATATACCTTATATTGAATCGATTGGTATTTTCAGCATGATACTCAATGTTCCAATGGTGGGAGTTTTTGAACCCTCATTCCACTATTCAATTCCAGAGTTCAGGAGGCCTATCGGTTTTCCGTGGGACTGGTATGAAAAACTGGGAATAAAAAAATTTGGTTTTCATGGTTCTTCGCACAGGTATTTAGCTGCGATGGCATTTAAACTTATGGGAACCCAGGATATCAAATTGATAACAGTGCATCTTGGCGGCTCCAGCTCTTTATGCGCAATAAAAAATGGGCAATCGATGGATACCAGTATGAGCTTTAGTCCAAATTCAGGGTTGCTCCAGGGAACAAGGGTAGGAGATGTTGACGGCACAGGCCTACTCTTTGCAATGAAAGAGCTGGGACTTTCAATTGAACAGGCACAGGATGAGATTTCCAATAACGCAGGCTTGAAAGGTATTGCCGGTATAGGCACTGAGGATTTCAGGGAGATACTGGCAGCTATCGATGAAGGCAATAAGCGCGCAAAGGTTGCAGTGGAGATGTATATAGACGGGATAAGGAAATATATAGGCTCATATGGCGCAATAATGGGTGGAGTCGACTGCGTGGTATTGAGTGGCGGCATAGGGGAAAAGAATTCTTACATGCGCGAAAGAATGCTTGAAAACCTGGAATTTATGGGCATAAAGCTGGATGGAAAGAGGAATAAGGAAGTAGGCGGCGAACACTGGCTAATCTCAGCCGATTATGCTTATGATTCAAGGGCAAAAGTTTTTGTAATACCTACAAACGAAGAAATGGTTGTTGCATACTTCACAAAAAGAGTCGTAGAAGAGAAAAGAGACCTGAAGCCCGAGGAAATGATATTCAGGCTATAAGTCAATTATCAGGATTTTTTATCAAAATCTCTTTATACAGGTTGAGTCTTTCCACTGTAATCTGCTTTCCGAATATCTCGATTGCTCCAAAAAGGGGAGGACTGACCCTGGAACCCCATATTGCTATCCTCAATACTTCAGCGATTTTCCTGAAATTTACTCCGAACTTATCAGATAAAGGCCTAAGAGAAGCTTCTATATCTGCATGGCCAAAATCCTTCAGGTTTTCAAGAAGCATGATTGACTCTTCTATTATATTCATTGCCTCATTTTTCCTGCCTGCAAAGAAATCTTTTAATTCATCTGTATAGACTATTTCATTAAAAAAAGACCTGATTAGATTGTCCGCGTCATTTAATGTCTTAAGCCTTTCTTTTATCAGAGGTACGACTTTTAACATCAGTT
>CAYGYY010000101.1:0-2146 GCA_964354265.1 uncultured Actinomycetota bacterium | reverse complement strand
GTTCCGTAACATTATCATTATCAGGGCAGTCAATTGTTATTTTTAAACCTGGTGTTTTTAAAGCCTGAACTGTGGCTTTGTCTTCAAGTATTCTTTTTGCCAGCAGCACCGCAATAGTGGTTTCATCAGAATTTCTTATATAATTGCCGCTTAACCATAATAATTTTTCATAATCAAACTGCGCCGGTTTTTTATTGATTGCTTCCAGGCTGAATTTATCTATTAATTCTTCCAATGAAAAAATAGTGGTTTTTTCATCATAAGCCCATCCGAGCAGAGCCAGGTAATTTTGTATTGCTTCAGGGAAAAATCCTTCATCCCTGTATGACTCTATTGAGATAGAACCATGCCTCTTGCTTAATTTTTGTCCATCAGACCCCAGTATCATGGGCAGGTGGGTAAAGACCGGCAGCTTTTTTTCGAGGGCTCGATATATTAGTATCTGTTTTGGCGTGTTTGAAAGATGGTCCTCGCCCCTTATTACATGTGTGATTTGCATCAGGATATCATCGACTGCCGCTGAAAAATTATATATTGGCAAACCGTTAGACCTTATTATTATAAAATCTTCAAGGGTTGAGCTGCTGACTTTTATATCACCGTATACTGTGTCATTAAAAATTATATCTGTTTCATGGGGCACCAGAAGCCTTATTGCGCAAGCAATGCCTTTATCAAGGCGTTGCTGGACCTGGGTTTGTGAAAGGGTTAGACACTCCCGGTCATACTTGAAATAGGAATCCTGGCTTGCAGCAGCCTGTCTTTTTTGCTCCAGTATTTCAGGGCTGCAAAAGCATCTGTAGGCTTTTTTGGAATCAAGAAGTTCTCCGGCAATTTTTAAATATATTGATATCCTTTCTGATTGCCTGTATGGCGCAAATCCTCCTCCAATGTCCGGACCCTCATCCCAGGTTATGCCGAGCCACCTCAAGCTGTCTGTTATCATCGCTATAGTTTCCTCCATGTGCCGGGCAATATCAGTATCCTCAATGCGTAATATAAACTGGCCGTGTTCCTTTTTTGCAAAAAGCCAGTTAAAAAAAGCCGTTCTTGCGCTGCCTATATGAAGATAGCCTGTCGGGCTCGGAGCAAATCTTACTCTTATCATTATATATTGACCCCTTATTACTATAATATGGATTATCTTTATGAATTATAAATTGATTTTAACTTAAATAAAAATTAAAATTTATACAACTAATTTTAAAAGAGATAAGCGGGATATTAATGGCAACACAAAAATTAATACTGGCCGGCATAATTGAGGCAATTGCTAAAAAATTAATCGATGCAGAGAAGACACTTACAGATCTTGACTCAATGGGCGACGCTGATTGCGGCTCAGGAGTAAGGAGGGGTTTTGAGGCTGTACTGGGTTCGATGAATGAAATAGGTTTGCTTGAGCCTGGGGATATGCTGAAAAAAGTAGGGTTTACCCTGGCTTATACTATAGGCGGAACTTCCGGTGCCATGCTCGGAACAGGATTTATTGAGACTGGCAAAAGCATAGGTGAAAACAGGGAACCAAATCTTGATGACTGGACAAAAGCGCTCGAAAGCGCCCTTGGCGTCATAAAAAGAAGGGGAGGAAATACGCAGGTCGGAGATAAAACCCTTGTCGATGCACTGGAACCTGCAGTTGCAACAATGCAGGCTTTGCTTAATTACGGGCAGGTATCAGAACTCCAGCTTCTGGAAGGGGCATATGCCGCAGCACAGGCAGGCTCTGACAGGACCATAGAGATGATTGCGCGAAAAGGAAGGGCTTCATATGTAGGGGAAAGAAGCAGGGGAAACAGGGATCCCGGCTCACTTATAATTGTGCTTATGTTTGAAGCAGCCCTTGAAACATTCAGGAGGTACCAATGAAAAAAATCATTAACAGTGCAGACGATGTTGTAGGTGAAATGCTCAAAGGGCTCCAGCTTTCAAATCCTGAAAAAATCGGTGTCATATATGATAAAAGGATTGTTTACAGGAAAGACCCTTACCTGAACAAGGTCGCTATAATTTCCGGCTCTGGAAGCGGGCATGAACCTGACCAGGCTTTTTATGTAGGCAAAGGTATCCTTGACGCTGCATGCGCAGGGCCGGTATTTGCAGCTCCTACTCTGGATGCAATAGTGGATGCAGCAAAACTTGTGGA
>CAYGYY010000100.1:0-6465 GCA_964354265.1 uncultured Actinomycetota bacterium | reverse complement strand
ATATAAGCATAATGGTGTCGGAAGGGGGACTTGAACCCCCATGAACTATACCGTTCACAAGGCCCTCAACCTTGCGCGTCTACCAATTCCGCCATTCCGACAATTGTAAGAAGAAAATCATATGGATAGACCTAGTTGTCTTTTCCATTAAAAACTATAAACAATCATACTGTTTAAAGTGCATAACCATTCTAAAAATATTGCAATATTATGTCAAATGATATTTGAATTTATTTGAATTTATTAATATTTATTTTTATTTGTAGAATTATTGTTTCAGTTTTTGACATATTGCTAAATGCTCAAACAGATATCCCGGCTGAATAACTAAATCTAAATTCTTATCTTCCTCAATAGTTTCCATAATCTCCAAATCGGTCGGGATGCTTAGAATATCAATATTCCCATCTTTGAGCATACCGATTAGAAAGTTTATATCCGAATTAAAAAGAAATTTTATCTCATTAATAAGGGGTTTTTCGCCGGAATAATAGTTATTCTTCTCAAGAAGTATATATTCCCCTTTTTTCCACTCCTTAAGTTTATATGGCCCGCTGCCAAAAATATCTTCAGCGAATATGCTGCTTATTGCTTTATCCTGAAGCAGATCTACAGGAAATATGAAATTAAAAAGTTGCTGCCAATTACTGTCAAATTCATTAAACGTCACGACAAATTCTTTTTCACCTGTTTTTTCTATGGATTTTATAATACTGTAATTTTTATCTACAAAAGTAAGCGTTGTGTCTGACATAATTGCATTTATAGTAGCAACAACATCATCAGCAATAATGGGCTCCCCATCCTGCCAATAGATATTATTTTTTAATTTTACAGCAGTTTTTAAACTATATCTCAGGCTATTACTTTTTTCATTTCCCTCACCATCAACATCAATACTTTCAACGAGAACGGGTTCATATTTATCAGGTCCTGTTTTTTTCCATAAACCCTGCAGGATAATAGTATTTAAGTAATCACGATATATGGTGTCTGCGATGAATGGATTTAAGACATATGGTTCCTGTTCAAACCCTGCAACCATGCTTTTTATATTTTCGCTCTCCAGGGTGCTGTTTGACTTGCCTTGTGTTTGTCCGGTTTCTTTGACATCTATATCCATACCTGTAATGTTTTTCAGGAAACTGCCGTTTAAGCCATCTATCTCGATATTTAACAGCTTATTGTTATAAGCCACTGTAAAAATCCTATTATAGAGCGGCAGTATGACAGCATTATCAGATAATATGCCTTGAAGCAGGCCAACTGTATTTATCTTTTCATCCATATTGTCTTCATAAAAAAGCGGGTCCATGTAGAAGTCAAAATCCTGATTATTATACCAATAGAAATTATAGCAGTTCTGGTTTATGTCAGTTTCCATAGTTGGGATTTTATCAGAACTGAAATAGTTTTTTAGCATTTTACTATCAGGAATTAAAATCGACCAGATGCCAATGTCATAATTGCCATTTTTTATATCATCCATATACCATTCCCTGGAATCCTTATTTGCAATCCAGGTTATAATTCCTATATCCTGCAGGTTTTCCTTGATAATATTCTCAATTATCTGCCTGGATGGACTTTCAGAATTCGCCCCTATTGTCAAAAAAAGAGGATTGCTTTCATTATAACCCGCCTTATTCAGGTATTCCCTGGCAAGGACTGGATCATAACTGTATTTATCCCAGGTACTTAAAAAATAATCGGTATCTGGTGGAAAAAGACTGTTTAATATACTGCCATAATCTCCAAATAGTTCTTTAATTATCCTTTCTCTGTCAACAGAATACAGTATTGCTTTTCGTACATTCAAATCAGTTAATGGATTCTTATCTTTCTGCAGGTTCCGTAAATCATAAAAACCCTGTTCGTTCAAAGTTTCGACAACTGAGTCGCTGGAAGTATCATTCCCTTCTGAGGTATTTGGCACAACAGTGCCGTCTGAGATTAATCCTAATTTTTCAAATTTGCATGCCGTAAAAACTAACATTATCATTAAGACAAAAAAAAGTGATAAAAAAAAAGTCTTAATAGTAAATGAAAAAAAGACATATCTTACAAGTTTTATATTCCCACTGTTTTCTTTATGTTTTTTTTGTGTGTTTTGAACCTTTTTTTTAAAACAAATCCAATTACAGAACATGTTAATAATTTTATTAAAATCCATTTTATTAATACTAATTATATTGATAGTAAATTGCTTTAGTTTTTATATCTTAAATATGGGTTAATATCAAGCTAAAATTTCCTGAATATCTAATTAAGTTGACATTAGGGGGTCATTAAAAAGAGGCGCCTCTGAAAACAGGGCGCCTCTTTTTTTAATATTTTCAAATTACTACTTATTGATTGTGCAATTCCAGAAGAACTGGTTGCCCAGAGGTGAGAAACATGCACCCTCTACATAGAGTTTAAGCATGAAGTTATTGGTATAATAATATACCGGAGCTGCCGGCATATCTTCCATCATCAATGCTTCTGCATCATGTAAAATCTGGCTTCTGGTATTAGCATCCGGTGCTATTACGGCATCGACCAACATTTTATCGAATTCTTCATTTGCCCAACCGCTGTGGTTGTTACCGCTTGTGGATTGAACCAGGTTAAGCATGCTTGTAGCATCGTTCCAGTCACATATCCATCCGTCACGGGCTATCATGTGTTTCAGTTCCTGACGGAATGAGTTAAATACTGATCCTTCAACACCGACCAGTTCGACTTCTATGCCCAGCTCAGTCTTCCATGTATTGGCCACAGCCTCAGCTATGATCTTATGGCTCACGTTATTGCTGTTATAGGAAAGCTCCATTTTCGGCAGGCCTTCACCATTTGGATATCCTGCATCCGCTAACAATTTCCTGGCCTCTTCATATGCTTTAGTCAGGTCCTTTTCTATAAAGTCGCTTCCGACTTCACGGAATGACTTACCGTCAACATCAACAATTCCTTCGGGTACCCACGCATATGCAGGTATCTGGTTTTGCTTCGTTACCTGAGTAACTATATACTCTCTATCCATTGCGAGAGTCAGCGCTTTCCTTACATTAACATTGTCAAGAGGGGGCTTGGTGACATTAAAGCTATAATAATAGGTACCAAGTAGAGGCGTGGAGATATAGTCCGGGGAAGCTAGAGCTGTCTCCATCTCTCCAAGAGGAATAGACCGGATAAATGAAACATCGTCTGTCTGGTATGCAGCATAGGCGACGTTTTCATCAGCCAGGAGTTTGAATTCTATTGTATCTATCTTGTTTGAATCTTTATCCCAATACTTGTCATTTTTTTGAATAGTGATTATCTCATTGGGTTTTCTCTCAGCCATTACATATCGCCCATTGCTTATGTATGTCTCTGGAGAATTTGTCCAGGTATCTCCATTTGCCGTGATAATGTCTTCCCTTACTGGAACCAATGTAGCAAATGCAAGGATATAATCAAAGAAGGGACACGGTTGTGAAAGTTCGAATTCAAGTGTCTTGTCTCCAGTTGCCTTTACAGCCATCATATCCAGCGCAGCTTTAAGGTCTATTGTCGTGCCCTCATCAATAGAATTCTGGACAGCTGTATAAGCTTCGACACCACCTTTAAAGAATTCTGCCATTGTGTAACCATAAGCGCTTGCCAGGTTAGCGTCAGCATGTCGCTTCCACGCATATTCATAATCCTTGGCAGTTACAGGCTGGCCATCGCTCCAGAAAATATCATCCCGAAGCGTTACAGTAGCCTTTGTTTTGGTATCATCCCATACGATTTCCTTGGCATCCCCAAGTACAGGTATAGAACCAGGGACTGTTGCATCCCATCGCATCAGGCCATCAAACACGTGATAGATAAGCGTGAATTCATCAGCCCAGGCAATCTTTGCCGGGTCAATTGATTCAGGCTCTGTGACCGCCCAAACGCTCAATGATGTTGGCGCCGGTGCTGCTGTGGTCTCTGCTGCTGTGGTCTCTGCTGCCGTGGTCTCTGCTACAGTGGTCTCTGCTGCCGTGGTATCAGTTGTGGCTGTTGTACATCCAAAACCAGTAGATACAAGGGAAACAGCGCAAATTATTGCTATTACCACAAGAATAGCTCTTGTTTTTTTCATATTTTTCCTCCTTTTATTTGAGTGCATATACACTACCGATACAAAAGTTAAATACCATAATTAATCTATTTTTTATAATATTGTTGTACATTCTACTTTTACTTAAAATATTTTGCAATATTGTTCTATTAATAATATAAAACAAGTATTTATTTAATTATTTGAACAATTTTAATAAAATCCTCAGTTTCCTTTTTGTATATAAAGGGTTCCTCATCCCGAGATTCTTTATCCCGGGAAATAACATGCTACAAAATGTCCTGGTTCCAGTTCTAACAGTTCAGGGCTTTCTTCATGACACTTTTCCTGTGCCCTGAAGCATCTAGTATTAAAACGGCATCCCTTAGGAGGATTAATAGGACTGGCCACGTCTCCCTGTAATATGATTCTTTTCTTTTTTATGCTGACTTCAGGATCAGGCACAGGTATAGCAGATAATAGTGCCTGCGTATAGGGGTGCATGGGGTTCTTGTGCAAGCCTGCACTTGTATATAATTCCACGATTTTTCCAAGATACATTACACCTATCCGGTCAGAAATATGTTTTACTACAGCAAGGTCATGAGCAATAAAAAGATAAGTCAGGCCGAATTCTTTCTGCAAATCCATTAAAATATTGATGATCTGTGCCTGGATGGAAACGTCCAATGCAGACACAGGTTCGTCACATACAATAAAATCAGGACGGACAGCAAGAGCTCTGGCTATACCGATTCGCTGGCGTTGTCCTCCGGAAAATTCATGTGGGTATCTCTGGGCATGCTCATCGGAAAGCCCGACAAGAGACAGGATCTCATATACCCTGTTATTGTGCTCTTTTTTGTTCCTGAATGTCTTATTGATAACCAATGGTTCTCCAACAATACCGCTAACTGTCATTCGTGGGTCCAGGGAGGCATACGGGTCCTGGAAAATGATCTGCATTTTATTCCTGTATGGCTTCATCTTTGCTTTTGTGATATCTTTACCATCATATATTATGCTCCCGCTTGTTGGTTCGTATAAACGCAGGATTGTTCGCCCGACAGTTGTTTTACCACAGCCTGATTCTCCGACCAACCCTAATGTCTCACCCTTATCTATATAAAAACTTATGTCATCCACAGCCTGCACTTTACTGTTTCTTGTATCCCCCTTGACTGGAAAGTGCTTTGTAAGATTTTTTATTTCTATTAATCTTTTACTCATTAAAAATATCTCCTCATTTATCCAATGCGTGCAGCCAGCACGCCGAATAATGCTCTATGTCGACTTCAAATTGGGGTGGTTGTTGGCTCAGGCATACTTTCATACACTGATCGCACCTTGGAGCAAAAGGGCACCCTGCTGGAGGGTTCAGCAAGTCTACAGGCGAGCCTTCAATTGGCTTGAGAGGTCCTTCTATATCGCTAACCAGCCTTGGGAGGCAATCCAGAAGGCCATGAGTATAGGGGTGTGAAGGATTTTTATATAGTTCCCTCACATTGGCTGACTCCATAATCTGGCCTCCGTACATTATTATGACTTTTTCACATATATCAGTGATAATGCCCATATCATGGGTAATAAGCACTATGCCCATGTTTGTGCTCTGTTTTAATTCTTTAAGCAGCTCTATAATTTGAGCCTGTATGGTCACGTCCAGCGCTGTAGTAGGCTCGTCTGCAATCAAAAGTTTTGGTTCACAGCTGAGGGACATTGCAATCATCGCCCGCTGTCTCATACCCCCTGAGAATTCAAACGGATACTGTTTCACCCTTTTATCAGGGTTTGGTATATGCACTTTAGCCAGGCTTGATACTGCAATCTTGGTAGCTTCATGTAATTTTTTACTGGTGTGCGTCATAACTGTTTCAGCTATCTGGTTTCCCACCGTGAAAACAGGATTCAGTGATGTCATTGGATCCTGGAATATCATAGCGATATCTTTTCCACGTATCTTAGACAATTGTTTTTCCTTGAGTGCCAGCATATTAATATTATTGAAATTAATGGAACCCCCTATAACTTTACCTGGATCCTGCAAGATACCCATTAATGCATAGACAGATACGCTCTTTCCACTGCCGGATTCCCCTACTATACCAAGCGCCTCACCTTCTTTCAGGCTCCATGATACGCCCCTTACTGCTTTGACTTCTCCTACAGGTGTGAAGAAAGAGACTCTGAGGTCTTTAATCTCTACTATTGTTTTAGCTTTAGTATTATTATCCATATATATAAACTCATTTTTTCATTCTTGGATCAAGCGCATCCCGAAGCCCATCCCCAAGCATATTAAACGACAGAATTATTATTGCAATCATTATGGCAGGTTGAGCCAGCATATAAGGATATGTCTGTACTCCTGTCAGTGCATCATTTGCCAGGGAGCCCAGTGAAGCCCTGGG
>CAYGYY010000099.1:0-6543 GCA_964354265.1 uncultured Actinomycetota bacterium | reverse complement strand
TGGCTGGCCATAGCGAACGAAGTTCGAACCAGAATTGTAAGCTCAGATAAGATTATTTTTTACCAGATGAGTTTTTAAGTTTAATTAATATTACCCCATCATGTAACAATCTATATTTAATCTAATGGCCAGCCTAGTTCTATTATTAGAGACCTTTAAATCTTGTAGCAATGAGAAGTAAAACTGCCGATGCTAATACCAGCCAAATGGAAAATTGAGAAAAGGAACCTACAAAATAAAGAATAATTCCCACAACCGCAAGTATTAGTGCTATCCACCAGGTTATATTTTTTGGTGCTGATAAGTATTTCATTTGACTACTCTCCTTAAATATTTTTTATTGCTTTTTTACTAAATATTTTAAAATATATTGTTTTTTATTGCGTTCTCTTTTTGTTCTTCTTGTTTAATCTCTTTTATTTCTTCTTTTACTATTGTTTTGCTTTTATCCAGAAACCCTAAAATTATGCTTATAATGCCTACTACTATTAAAACTACAGATAACCATAAACCCGGGGTCATCATTGGAAAAAGTGCAAGAATTCCCAGTATAGCCATAATTACTCCGACAATAATCAATATAGTCTTACTCATAATATTTCCTTTCAACTTGATAGTTTTAAACACAACTCTAAAATAGTGCACATTAATCAAATAAAATAATATGAATTCTCCCTTTAAAATGACAACAATAATTTTTATATCATTACAGAAAGGCTAAAATCTCTTAATGTGTTCTTATGCCTATTATCAGCACGAGGCCACCTACAACTATTTCAAGAATTGCGCGCCACAATGGCACAGCAGCCCAGCCGATTGAAGGGAAAAGACCTAAAATTCCCACTACAACCAAAACAATGGCTGCAATGATTAATATTATTCTCATGACTATTCCTTTCTCACTTTTAGTTAAATACTATATATTTATCATCATCTGATGTATGTAGCCTTGCCATCTCTTCATCAAAATATCTGTATAGATTATCGATCTCATCCCAAAATCCGGCCTCTGCAATATAAGCCTTGCCCTCTAATTTGCTAAGTTCATCAACAGGCGCATTTTGGTTAAACTTTTTAAAAAAGAGCGCCCTGTAAGAGACAGCCTCAAGCGCAAGCTCATATGCCTTTTTAGCAATTGCAGGAGCCTTTATATTTTCCAGTTGACTTAACAATTCCGAATATCTCTTCTCCAGCGCATCAGAGCATATAAACTTTTCTTCTAATACAGTGCTGCTGTTAAAATCATCAAGCATTGAAGATGTTTTATTTATATGCTCTGACCATATAGGAAAAAATTCATCGTTGAATGACTTAAATTGCCCAAGCTCATCTTTAAACTCTGTAAAAGTGGCCTGCTGCTCAACATTTAGGCTTTTTACTTTGATTATATCCTGGTTAAATCCCGGTTCTTTATATTGACTGTAATCCTTTTTAGCACAGCCCATAAGGAAGACAAAAACACAAACCAGTATTAGAATCAAAACTTTTATAAATGGCTTCATTTTTTTTAATTGATGGCTTTTAGTTTCTAATTGGAGATCTTTATCTGCTCTTTTTTTAAAAAGCCCAGCATTGAGGCATAAAAATCCTCAGCAGAATCCCCCTTTAATATAAAATCTTTGACACCTATATCTAAATACTTTTTTTCCAGTTTTGGGTCCATGCTTAATATAAGTATTGTCATGGCCGGACATAGCCCCTGCATAAAAGGCACTGCTTCTCTTGTCTTGTGGTCTACAAAACCTCCATTTATTATGAGTACATCAGGCTTTTCTTTTTTTAATTCTTTATATAAGCTACTGACTTTGTCTACATGAAGTATTGTACCTATTTCTTTGACTGCGGTATCTTTAATAGTAGTAACTACAAGCATCAGAGCTGAAATTAGGTTTTTGCTTTTTTCGGCAAGTAATATTTTCATTTTTATATTTAAGTATAACTACACAGCAAGATGATAGTAACGGTGAAATGAATAGTATTTAAGCAGATATTATGGCTAGTTTTATCCTGGTAATTTCACCAGTAAGGCTGTTTAAAACTTTTTAGTTTCAAAGAAATCTCGGAGATATTTTTAAAAATTACTGTAATTAAGGCGGAGATTTAATATCGGCTGGATGCATAACCCCTTCATGTCTTCTAAAGACTATCTATGAAATTAAACCAGGTATTTTACCTTATTCTTAATTTCTTTTTTATCTCAGGTATTGTTTCAATTGCGGCAACACGTCCCGCCTCAACAATCTCAGCACTTTTATTAAAATCCATAAAACCGAAATCCCCAATCCTCGGTTTAATAACGATCTGTGCATATGGCAGATAACTTTTGACCATCTGGGTATGCATGATACTCATGCTTTTATCAATTATAGCCTGGATGGATATTTTTGTATTTTCTGCCAGTTTGGGATCAGGTTCATTTTCTATTTTAGCCGGTTCCGGTTTCATTGTCTCAAATACTATTGAAGATGCTATTATAAAAGTCGGGTTAAGTGTCTGGATAGCTATAGTTGGAAGCGGCTCCATCATACCGCCGTCTATTAGAAGCAAGTTATCCCTGCACACGGGGGCAAAAATACCAGGAATCGCAATAGAAGCAAGAACTGCCTCACGAAGGATACCTGAATTTAAAATGACTTTTGTGCTGCTTAATATGTCTACAGCTACGCAGCAGAACTGTTTTTTGCAATCATCAAATGTCTTATCCCCTAGAAATATTTTTATTAGTTCATCCACCTTTTTTTCATTAACTATACCCGTTCGTGAAAGTTGAAAAGCAGAAAACATTAAAAAGGTTTTCCAGTCTGTTGAGCTTAAAAGATTTTTAATCTCTTCCAGATTACTTTCGCAGCAGTAGGCCGCACCAATGACAGCCCCCATACTTGTACCGCTGACTGCATCTATCTGTATGCCTAAATCTTCAAGGACTTCCAGAACGCCAATATGTGCAAGCCCTCTAGCACCACCGCCACTTAACGCTATCCCAATTCTTGGTTTTCTAAACATATTATAATAGATAAATCTTAAATGCTGCTAAACCGGTTGTTTTATAAGCAGATTTTTATTATTTTATTTAAGTATAACTGCGCAGCAGGATAATAGTAACGGTGATGTCTATAGTATTTCAATGGGTATTGTGGCTAGTACTATCCTGGCAGTTTCACCAGGTTTTGTTTTAAAGCAAGATAGGCAGCTTCAGTTCTTTTAGAAACTCCTAATTTTTCCAGTATGTTGCTGACATGAAATTGAACTGTGGAATTGCTAAGAAAGAGTTTTTGTGCGATTTGTTTATTAGACAAACCCTCTACTATAAGGGTTAGTATTTCTTCTTCACGCTTGGTTAATTTGATGTTTTTATCTTGTGTTTCTCTTAACTCTGAGAGTAAAATCTTTGTGGCTTGAGAGGGAAGGACAAGCCTGCCCTTATACACATCTTTAATTGTCTTAACTAATTTTGCACCGGATATATTTTTTAAGACGTAGCTTATTGCGCCGGCTTTGATTGATTTTTTTATATGGTCCTTATCATCAAAACTGGTTAGTACAATGATTTTTACATCCGGCCACTTATTAATGATATGCTCAGTTGCCTCTACTCCATCAAGAACCGGCATAATGATATCCATAAGTATTATATCGGGTCTGTATTTTTCACACATTTTAATAGCTTCTTTGCCGTTTTCTGCCTCTGCGACAAGGACTATTTCATCATAAGCTTCAAATACTGTCTTTATGCCGTGCCGCACCAGCGGATGGTCATCAGCTACCATTACTTTAATTTTATTTTTTTCACTCATAATTATTTTTACTATTATTATAAGTAACCGATACCTTAGTACCTTTACCTGGATTGCTTTCCAGTTCAAATGAAGCCCCTATCATTTGTGCCCTTTCTTTCATTATTATTAGTCCTAAGTTTTCAGAGGATGTGCCTTCAGTATTAAACCCGACTCCATCATCATCAATATCTAAGGTAATTTTATCAGCAAGACTTTTTAATACCAACCTGGCTTTGCCTGCAGAAGAATGTTTGATTATATTATTTAATGCTTCCTGGGCAATTCGATAAAAACCAACTTCAATCCTATGTGAATACCTAAATTTTTTGTCTATTTCTACAGATATTGGTATTTTAGTTTTTATTTTCATTGACTTGACTAGCTCTTTTATATGCTGCTCTAAGTCTTCGTTTTTAAAGGAGGACGGTCTCAAATCAAAAAGCAGAGCGCGTATTTCTGTAAGCGCAAGATTATTTAACATCCTTATTTCATTTAATCTTCTAATTACTGATTCAGGGTCTTTTTTCCATAGTCTGGGAAGAACTTCTGCAATAAGATTTGAAGAAAAAAGGGTTTGCGTTACTGTATCATGCAGCTCTCTGGCCATATAATTTCTTTCAATAAGCATGATTTTTTCTTTTTCTATTTTCCGTTTGGACATTTCTAACTTTTTTTTCTCTGTTATATCAGCTCCATAAATATTGTAATAATCTGTGTCTTTTACTTTTACTATGCTGAATTCATAACTTGAATTAGCTATTTTAAGCACTAAAGTCATTAGATTATCATTTTCCTTTTTTATTGAAGCTGTTGCAGTATCAATTAATTTTTTAGGGATTTTTTTACCTTTTAACCCAAGTTTTCCTAATATGGTTTTAGCAGGTTTATTTGCATAAATAATTATATAATCAGTGTTTACTCTAAGTACCGGGTTAGGGTTCTCTGAGGGGAATTTTGACAGATCAAGAATTTCTTTTTCTGCATTTTTGTTTAAGTTTTTAATAGAATTATTTCTATTTATATCTTCAATCATTTAATAAATCAACGAGAAACTTTTACATATATATTTATTTTACCTGTTAATTTTACCAGTTGCAAAACTATTGTTTTATACAGGTAAAATCTAGAACTTTAAAGGTGTTTTTGCTTTAATTTTTAGTTTTGGCAATAATTTTTATTTTCCAACTTAAATCAAAATACCCTCTGCCATTTTTTTCAGGTAATGCTGCTTCATCTCAAAATATTGCAGATAGCATGTATAAAATTGTATCCTTGCTAACAACAAGATAATTGACAACCTCCTTTATAGTTCAAACCCATTTAATGCCTTATGCCCTTCAAACTGCCATGCTGTCCGGGTATATATTGTCGTGGTGTTAATGCTCTTATGTCTTAGCTGTTGTCTTACTTTCTCTATAACATGAGAATTAATATACAACCAGGTAGCATAAGTATGTCTTAGTGTATGAAACCCTATATGCTCCCATAGGGTATTTAAATGTTTGAGACAGATATGAAAAAAGGAAATGCTCACTTTGTAGCTCCACTTCCAGACGGTATGTATACGGTAAAGACATTCCATGAAGCAGGTCATATACTCCAGGAGTTTGTTATAGGAAAGCCGTAAGTCTTACTCTTAAAACTGAATAATTTTAATAAGACCTCATAAATATTATGGGGTCTTATTGTTTTACGGGAGTAGCTGGCCAGGGTAGTGAAATTTCGAAACATTTTCTTAGTGAATTAATTAATATGACAAACCAAGTTAGAAGTTTTTATAGGTGGTTTCTCTCCTGAGTTTTACTTCCAAAATATTGATTATTTTACTTTTATCATCGATAAAATAGATAATCCTGTATCTGCTCACTCTTATTCTATAAATATTTTTTTCATCAGTGGCAATTTTTTTAGAATTATAAGGTCTTGGATCATTTGCAAGACCAGAGATATTTTTTGAAATAATGCTATAATCCCTATCTGGGATCTTATCTAAAGACTTGGTTACAGATTGCTTTAAGAGTACCTTATAAATTCTTACCTGCCCTGTTTTCTTTTATTATTATAATCTTCGAATTTAACCATTTCTTCATCATTATCCATAATTGTCAATGCAGATTTTAAATCCTCTTCATCTTCAAGAATTTCAAGTGCTGCCTCTCTTATTAATTGAGCCATGGATTTTCTCCTTTGAAACGCCAATAACCTTAACTTCTCATGCTGGTTTTTTGTCAGAAATATTGTTGTTCTTTGCAGTGTATCTTTCATATATATCACCCAAATAAAAAGTAACATATGTATGTTTATATGTCAAGATAACCAGATTTTAGCTGGCTGGCTCAGGTAATTACATTTCAAACCATTTTTTCAAGCATTTAATCAATCTCAAGAATTATTTTAAGTAGTATTACAACTTGGTATTTAAAGCAACATTACTATAAAATTAATTCCATTTACTCAACGTAGTCATCAAGTACTTATCCCTGTTTTAAGATTGATTGAAGAGCATAAAGAGACTGTTTTAACTGGTCAAACAACCTTGGCTGCCCAAGGTAGTGAAATTTCGAAACATTTTTAAATAATTTAGTCAGTTTAAAAAATTTATTAAAATAAATTTGATATTAAATTTATTAGTATTATAATTCTATTAAACAATTCTGCTCACTTAACTTGATAAAAAAATATGAAGGGAGGTGAAATATGAAAAGAAGATATCTAATACTTCCTATTTTTATTCTTTCGCTTATCCTTGTCTTTACGCTTCTACCTG
>CAYGYY010000098.1:0-6715 GCA_964354265.1 uncultured Actinomycetota bacterium | reverse complement strand
GCTGCTTCTTATGTATACGCCATTTAGTATTTTCATAAGAACTGATTTTCCTGCTCCGTTCTGGCCGACTATTGCATGGACTTCTCCCCTTTTTAGTTCAAAGTTTATGTCCTCAAGCACCACTACCCCGCTGAAGTCCTTGTTGATGCCTATCATCTCAAGAATGAGGTCATTGTTTTGATTCATTTTTTTTCCTTAGTTTTTATCGGTTAAATTGCAAATTACAGATAATTGAATAATTTTTTAAAAAAGATAGAATTTTTATTAAAAAATACATACAGAAATCAAAAAGGGGCAGTAAACTATCTCTCATTTAAGAAGTCTTAAGAGCAATTTTTATACTCTTATCGCTCTTTAAGTGTTTGTACAAATATCTCAGTTTACTGCCCCTTTTTTAAGCTTAAACAACTACAGAATAAATAAATATCCTCTAACTATAAAAACCAACCAACTAACTTTTTTATAAACTAGCTGTTTTTTAAAGTAAGCTTTCTATTTCCTCAGGTAGAGGAACGATCCTGAATGCAAAGTTCCACATTTCCTCTATATTGTCTTTTGTTACTATTGCACTGGGTGTAACAACATATTCTGGTGATTCCTTGCCAAGAACACCATATCCTCCCATTATTGCCATATTGACTCCAATGTTGTATGTGGAGTCAGTAATAATAGAATAGATATTGCCACCTTCAAGCATGTTTACACAGTATGGAACATCAAGACCCTGTGATACTATCTTGATATCATCCCTGTTTGCATCCTCACATGCAGTTGCTGCGTTCATTGCATTAAACGATACATATAGTGCTTCAACTTCAGGGTGCTGCTGGATAAGCGCATTTGCAGCGTCAGTAATTCCCTGGGTCACATCTGCAAACCCCTGTTCCCCTACAATTTCAACATCAGGGAATTCACTTGCAAGCGTATCTCTTACAACATCGTCAATCAGGTTTACAATATAGAAGTCTGCATCAAAGAAGATAACTCCAACTTTTTTTGCCCCTGATTCGCCAATAGCCCTGGCCATGAAAACTCCCTGGTCATAAGGCTGTGAAGTAGAAATCCCCACAAAATCCTCTCCGTATACAAAATTATCCGGTTGATTTGAAACAAAAACGAGTTTTATACCTGCATCAGCCGCAGGTCTGAAAATCTCTTCAGCTGTAACCGTATTCTGTGGAAATCCTACAATTACGTCAGGTTCAGTTGCCATGATAGTCTCTACATTTGCTTTCAATGCAGCATCATCAAACTCTGCAGAAGTGTCAGCAGTGATTTCAAAATTCAAATACTCAAGGTAGTCGATGCAGCCTCCATAGAGCGCCTCGGTATATTCACCCTGTGAGCCATGCCTGGCAAGCGCAGCTTTAAAATTGCCTGGCTGTATCTCTGCAACTTCGCCCACAGTCAAGAAAAGTTCAGTATCCTGAGTAGGTGTTTGTCCGCCGGGACCTTTGAAATCCAGGTTTGTGGTCCTCCATTCGTCCATACCCTCTCGCAGCTCCACTATTTTCGGATCGATTGCATTCATATCCTCTGTTTCTGCTGCAGTTGTCTCAGGCGCTGCAGTTGTCTCAGGCGCTGCAGTTGTCTCAGGCGCTGCAGTTGCTGCTGCAGTAGTTTCTTCTGCAACCTCAGCCGCACAGCCTATAAGAGTCATTGATACAAGCATTAATACTGATATAACTGCCACCAGTGTAGTGATTAGACCCTTTTTCATTTAGTTTTCCCCCCTTTAATTAATATGTTTTTTTAATGCTTTTCTTCAAGGTATTATTTTTTGCGCCACCTCCTCATGCTAAAGATTTTATTAATTTATGCTGTATTAATTACATAAGTTTTGTATGAGTTTCTAATAATTAAAATATTACAAGTGAAGAAAAATAACTATCTACTTTTTGGTAAATTTAAAAAAATTGCTAAGATTTTCAAAACTGTAAATTCCAACAGTTTTACTTTTGAAAACAAATTAATTATCTATACAATAAATTTACAATTCTGAAAAAATTATATATTATTCTCCTCCTTTTATCAAATTATTTTGGGATTTCTATCACGTTCTCATCAGACCATGCACCCTGGAAATACTCGGGATCAACTGCATCAATAGCTTCTTCCCTGTCCTCTAACTGGGATTTCATGACTTCTCCGTCAAAATCCCTCTTTATTTCTTCTAATGAATCCCACCAGTTTTCAGCACATCCGTCAATATTTGATTTTCCAAAAGGTGAATCAATAGCAAAACAATGAGTGTACCATCTTATTCCAGGGATGATCATTTTTCCATCCCTATCTATTACTCTTGCTGCATGCTGGTAAAACCAGTCAGTCAAATCCTTCCTTGTCATATTTGGAGGTTGGGTGCATATGCCTGTCAGCCTGACAATACCTTTCCTGTCAGGTATTTTCTCATAGCCTTTAAGAGACACTTTATTTTCTTCAAGCCATGCAGCCTGCATAAATCCCTGCTTGTCCAGTCCATTGTTTTTTATATCAGAAAAAGAATCTTTCATTATTTTATCCTCGTAAGACATTATCATCTCGTTGACTCCACTAAACCACAGTTCCTCAAAACCATCGAATTTTGGTTCTCCGAAAGGTGAGCAATCAAGTGTAAAATTGACTGTGTACCACTTCAGGAACGGCAGTTGTTTAACTTTTTCAGCTCTTTTAAACCACCATTTTTTTAGTTCTTCCCTTTTCATTCCTTCAGGACATTTAATTGTGATTATCTGGCGGTAACCTGCTTTTATATACAGCTCATACATTTTAAAACCTCCGGTTATTAATATAGGCTTAATTGGAATTTTACAATAATCCCTGTTTCAAAAATAATTATAATATCTAATTATTTAAATCTTCAAATTCTATAAAAGGACGGCTTTCTTTTCCCTTTTTCCAAGCTTAAGGCTTTTAATATAACTTACATAATCGGTTTTATCCGTTTTAATTGAAAGTGGATAAACACCAGTTTCATATGCTGTGTCAAATGCGGTCAGGATATTTTTTGCAGGCGTATCAGATTGTATATTAATGCTTGCGGCGAAAATAAAACCTCCTCCATGAGCATATTCCTCTATCAGCTTCTTTACACCTTCTATTATTTCTTTCTCAGTTCCATTAGGCAGCAATAACTGGGTATCAAACCCACCCAGGAATGCAAGGTCTTTCCCGAATTTCTTTTTTAGCCTCCAGGGCTCCATATTTTTTGCCAGAGGCTGCAATGGATTCAATATCTGGACCCCTATTTCAATTAGATCGGGTATAAAATCATATATTGAACCGCATGAATGTATCATGATTTTTGCTTCGGGTCTCAAATACTTCCTGATATTCTCAATTATTATCCTCTGGTATGGCTTTATTCTTTTTTCATATATTTCACGGGAAACAAGTGTTGACTGCTGGGTACCAAGATCGTCATAGACCATTGCACAATCAATATATTTGCCTATCTTTCCATAAAACTGTTCAAGATATGCAAGGTTTGTTTCAAGGAACCTGTCAGCAAGCTTGTGATAAAGCTTTGGATTTGCGACCATATCCATGAAATATTTGTCCATTCCGCTGTTAAAACCATATCCGTTGTTGGGATAATATGAAAAGGGATAATCGGCGCAGATAAAATAATCTGTTTTACCCTGCAGGTTTTCAGCTGTTTGCAGTACTCCCTCCATTATATTGATATCAAGAGCCGGCCAGTAAGGGTATTCTTCAATATCCTTTTCGGTCCTGATATTTTTCATGGGAGGATCTGTAAAATCTATCATGTCATTTCCACCCAGGCTCTTTATCCTCATTCCAAAACTGAATGGATATATTTTGGTATTTTCATCTTCCTGGATTATATCAACGGGTGGATTTGAGTAAAGATAATGAAAATCAGAATGCAGTCTTTTAATTACTCTGTCATCAGGCGCGCCTACAATATTTCCAACCATGGCGTAGGCAGGTTTTGCGTCTGTAATCCCTGCCAGCTCATACAACTCTGTTGCAGCCATTCCATTTGGGGGAACCTCCTCTATTACAGTAGCGCTGTTGCCGCCAAAACATATGGGAACCCTGTCTGCTTCCTTATGGTTCACTGTTGCATAAACTCTTTCCCTTGATGTCATTTCCATTATATAAGCCTCCCTAACCTGTCTCCTTCATGGACTGCTTCCCTGATTTTGCCAGGCTGTAAAGCATCCCCTATAACAAAAACATTGTTGCATTGACTTTTCAGGCTTCTTATTTGTTCATCAGGTTGACTGAAACCTGTTGCATAAACAATAAAGTCAGCTTTAACCTCACTTAACGCACCATTGCTTGTTCTTATCCTTATAAAACTGTCTTCTATCTCTTCTGCCCTGGAACCTGTATATACCCTGACATTTTCCTTTTTAAGCATTCTTTCCATTATCATGGTATGGTACTTCATTTCTTCAAGAGACATTAGCTCTTCCAACACCTCAATGATAGATACTTCTCTGCCTGTCTTCTTCAGCCACAGCGCTGTCTCGCATCCAACCTCTCCACCTCCAATGACTGCGATATCCCTGCCTTCAGGGATTGTATTTGAACACAGAATATCTACTGCTGCATAAGCTCTTGCTTTTTCCATACCTTTAATTACAGGTTTGCATGGTACTCCCCCAATGGCAATTATCAATACATCGGGAGATTCTTTTTTTACAAGATCGGGAGTGACTTTAGTGTCCAAAAAAAGCTCTACAGAGCTATCCTTTAGCTCGTCTTCGTAGAACTTGATAAGAGTATCGAATTCATATTTAAAATCAGGTATTGTTGAGGGTATCAGCATGCCTCCAACCCTTTTATTCTTTTCAAATAATCTTACTTTGTGGCCGCGCCTTGATGCGGCAAGAGCTGCAACAATCCCGGCCGGTCCCGCACCTATTACCATGACCTTTTTTGATACTGAAGATTCTTGAAATCCGGATTCGCGTTCTTTGCAGAGATACGGATTTACTGAACATGCAGCAAGTTTTGCCCTTTTAACAACTTCATTATGGCAGACAAGGCATTTGATACACGGGACTATCCTTTGCTCCTGTTTTGCCTTAAGTGACCAGTGAGGGTCTGCAAGCAGCGCCCTTCCGACGGCAACCATGTCTGCTTTACCATCAGCAATTATCTTTTCAGAATCTTCAGGTGTAATGATACCTCCTGCAGCAATAATCGGCGTTGCAGCAATATTTTTTTTCAGGTTTTCTGCAAGTGCTACAGTAGTATTTCTCGGCTGATAAATTGTAGGCATAGAAGGATATTTCCCTAAAGCCATAAACATTACATCTTCACCCATCGTGACTTCATGAAGATAGACAACCCCTTCAGCGGCGATCCTTTTTGCAATCTCAACACCCAATGCTTCATCTATGCCTGTCGGTTCAATATCCATATGGGCATTGAACTTAAATCCGATCGGAAAATCCTCTCCACAGACTTTCTTAATGGCTCTTATTATTTCTACTGGAAATCTCATCCTGTTTTCAAAACTGCCTCCATACTCATCAATCCTTTGATTTGTAGTGGGGCATATAAATTCAGATATCAGATATCCATATGCAGCATGTACTTCAACACCGTCAAAACCGGCATCCTTCGCTCTTCTTGCACCCTGGGCAAAATCTTCAATAAGTATTTTTACCTGCTCAAGAGTCAACTCCCGGGGTTTATGCAAATCGCCTCTTCCCCATTTGTCCCTGTAAAGAGGTATATCGATTACTGATGGCGCGTACCCGCCCAAAGGGTCGTTTCCGCCTATCATCACACTCTGTATAAAAATTTTTGCCCCATTTTTATGTGCAGAAGCGGCAAACTTCGATAGGCCCGGTATGAATTTATCATCATAAGTTCCAATCAGTTTCACACCTCCAAACTTTGCTGAAGGCCTTGTTCCCTGTGTGATTATAAGGGCGGTCTCTTTCGCCCTTTCTTCTATGAAAGTGAAATATGCATCATTAACTGATTCATCCTCGTTATAGGCTCCTATGCCGATTGGGGCAAATACGATACGGTTGCGAAGTTCTATTCCGCCAAGTTTTATTGGTTCAAATAGGTGCTTAAATTTCATTTAATTCTCCTGGGGTATTTAATAACAAGTTTTAAAACCGATATTTCTATTTCTAAATAGACTATAATTCTCAAATTTAAAAAAATGTTAAAGATAACCAAGTGGTTCAATTATTCAGGTTTCCTGTAAATATATTCTCCGGAAAGAAATGGATCTTTTTTTGCATTTCCTTATTTATTTATACAAAAAATAAACATGATCATTTTTATAATTCCTGCCTATTATGGATCAAAATAACATTTCAATAATAATGTTTATAATGAAATGATATTTAGTACTTTTTTACTATCTTTAGTGGAGCAGTACAATCATTGTTCTACTGCTCCACTATTATACTTATCAGGAAAATATAACAGGCATTACTTTATTATTGTCCTGAAGCAGCAAGCGCTTCTTCTATTTCAGGAGGAATAGGAACGTTCCTGTATGCCATACCCCATACTTCCTCAATATTACCTGCATTAACATCAACTGTAGGCACAACAACCATTTCGGGAGCTTCTTTTTCAAGAACCCCATATGCGCAGAGAATTGCACTGTTCATTCCTACATTCCATGTAAAATCAGATGTCAGGCCTTTAATCATACCATTTGGGTCAAGAAGGTCTATTATAGCCGGGGTGTTCATCCCGAATGTGTATA
>CAYGYY010000097.1:0-6716 GCA_964354265.1 uncultured Actinomycetota bacterium | reverse complement strand
GGAGGTTTTAATGCCTGGACTCTTATTTTTTGTCATGTTTCTTTCTTCCTGCTCAGTTTTTGGGGCTCTTAGTTCCGGAGATGTTGTTTCTGAAGAGCGGCAGTTTTCAGGTATTGACAGTATCTCAGTCGGGAGCAGTATGAATCTTATTATAGAGCAGGCAGGAAGCGAGTCTGTAAGGATTGAAGCACCTGAAGCTATCATCCCTTACATTACCACTGAAATGGCAGATGGAGAGCTCGTAATAGGTTTAAAGCCATCAGGTTTTATAAATTTTCGCTCAATTAATTGTTATGTCAGTGTAAAAGACTTAAATGCAATAAGGGTTTCAAGCAGCGCAACAGTAAAATGTGATAACCTCAATACTGAAAATTTACTAATTGAAATGGCAAGCTCATCCAAAGGTTCTTTAACAGTTAACGTAACAAATCTTGACTTAAGGATTGCTTCAAGCGCAAATCTTACCATGGCAGGTAAAGCAGACTCACAAAATACAGAAGTAAGCAGTTCAGGAAACCTGGGAGCATTTAACCTGGTCAGCAAAGATTGCAAAATCGTAGTTCAAAGCAGCGGTAGTGCCAATATTAATGTAAGTGATAATCTTGATGTAAAAGTAAATAGCAGTGCAAAAGTAAATTATAAGGGTGACCCCAAAGTCAATTCTGATGTCTCCTCCAGCGGGAGCTTAAATAAAGTTGGAAATTAATAATTATAATTATGTCTTTATTATTAACAGCAGCAAAATGCAGCTTCTTTGAAGCAGATACTCCAGTTAGTAATTTATTGAAATCTTCAATATATTTTTGTATTTTTTTTTGAGTTGTTGAAGTTATCTCATTCCTTAATATCTCATTTTAAAATTTAGCCTGTTTTTCTTGCAATTATTAAATAAGTTTAGAATATTTTAATTAATTTACACATAATTTTTGATATAATCTCCAGTAAATTAACCCTATAACATGATTAACATCAAAGCTATTTAAAAAGATAGTTATGATAGAAGATTCAGTTAGTTTTAGTAATTAATTAACAATGAAAAAAAGTAAATTCTATATATTTTTAAACTTTATTATTATCATCATATTATCTACCTGTGTCCTTTTTGTAACCGCCATGATAAATAATGGATGTGACAATAAAGCAGTAATTGATGAGAAAACAAAGTTTGAAAATACTTCTGCAGAAGGTGACACTATAAAAGACACAGAGACGGTTGAAGATGAGCAATTAATGGTAGAGAAGGCGATAGGGAACTCTGAGGAAGAGGGGGTAGAGAGGCAAAATGAGAATTTAGAAGAAAAAAATGAAATAATTTTTAGTTTTACAGTATTTGGAGACAATGGACCTGAGGACGGAGACTCGCCACAACCAGAGCAATTTTTAAAGATCCTTGAACTTGTAAAAGGTTGCAATCCTGATTTTGTTTTTAGCACCGGAGATATTATACATGGTAAACCCGATGACAATGAGATAATAAAGAGACAATTTTTAGATTTTCTAGATGCTATATCAATTTTAGATTGTAAAATCTATATAGCGCCAGGGGATCATGATGTATCTAAAGAAGTCACAAGATCATATTTTAATAAATTAATAAATAAGGATAGTAAATCTTATTTTTATTTTGAGTATAAGGATGTGTATTTTATAGTACTCGATGCTAATGAGGAAAAGCGGGGGGAAATATCCGGAGAACAACTGAAATGGTTAAAAGATTTATTATCAGAGCTCAGAGAGAAGAAAGTTTTTGTTTTTCTGCATCAGCCAGTTTATTCTATTTTAAATCCAGAATGTATAACCGACGGCTCACTTCATTTAGCTTTTTCGGATAAAAAAAATCAAAATAACGTAAGAAATTTATTTAATGAATTTAAAGTTGATGGAGTTTTCAGTGGACATGAGCATTTATTTAATATTAACAAATACTCAAATACAACTTACATAATATCAGGCTGCTGTGGCTCTGATCCCCGTGGGACCAAAGAGGAAGATGGTTTTTCTGGTTATATTCTCATTGATATTAAAAACGAAAGCTGGATTTATATGGTTATTGATTTAAGTGGAAAAACTGTAACGGAGAAAATAATATCATTTAATTGAAAGTTCAAACTATAAATTATATTTTTTCTGTATAAATAATTTATTTTTGAGTCTAAAAAATTAAATTATTATAATAAAGTGATCTTATGTCTTATAAAAATAAGTTATATTATTTCATAAAAACAGTGCTTATTAAAATTAAACTATTAGAAATAAGCAGAAATATAAAAAGGTTTTTAAAATATAGCATAAGCTACCTTAAATACAGAACAATAGCTATATTATTTAAAAATAATTTTAATAAACAGGCTAACAAGCTTATAAAGATAATAGGTTCTCAAATAATTTATATTAATCCTGAAATCATAACCGCCAGTATAATTGGAAAAGGTGCGCCAAAACCAAGAACAAATTTTATTTTTAACGGTGATTGGGATATTGACGAAGAAATTCTGCAGGGAGAATCTGGCAATACAAAGATAAAAATATCAGAGGCTTCAATATCAATTCAAGAATTATTTGTTTATAGGATTCCCTACCAGGAGTCTACAGAGTATAAATTTTTTCTGCGCAAATTGGAAAAGTATGGGTTCAGTCGTCGTTATAAAAATTTAGAATCACTTAATAATTATTTTAAAAATTTAATAAAAATATATGAAGATATTCGTGATAACGGATATAAAACCCAAAAGCATCTTAAAAGAAAAAAGTCGGTTTTAATATCAGCTAAAGGTCAGGATGATGAAATTGTAGTGTTTATAGGTCGGAATGGAAATTTAATTGGAGGTAATGGTGGTCGCCACAGGATGGCAATTGTAAAATTATTAGGAATAAATGAAGTTCCAGTTTTAATTGTAGGAGTCCATTATTTATGGGCAAGAAAGTGTTTTGAAAAATATAAAACAGATGTTTTATCAGCAATTAATAAAGGTCTATCAGAAATTGAATGGATAAAAGGTTTTGATTAAAACCCTGATAATATTTTTGCCTGGATTTTTCGAATCCATACGGTAATATGTATGAAAAATTCGCCATATTTCGAATAAATAATTGCATAACCTATAGCTTTTAATATTGAAAATCCCTTAAAAACATCAAATCCAAATCTCTGGAAACATTTCGCAATATCTTTTTTGGAGAAGTAAGGTAGGTCCAGTAATGAACTTCTCCGCGAAATATATCCTTTTGGCAGAGGTTCACCCGGATTAAAATACCCTCTTTCAATGCAATAATCATATAACTCAGTTCCCGGATATGGATAGAAAACAAACATGCTCACAACATCAGGTTTTATTTTACGGCTCAAATTAACAGTATCTAAATATTTTTTGTAAGTTTCTTCTGGCAGCCCGACCATGTTCAGGGTCTTAATTTGAAAGCCAACTTGTTTGGACATTTTTATAGCTTTCAGGATCTGATTGTTTTTCATAGGCCTCTTTAGAATGTTAATACGGATATCCTCATTACCAGACTCGATGCCAAAATCAATCCTGCGTCCGCCTGCAGACTTCAAATCCCTAAGCATTTCTTCATTACATAACTCAACACGGCTGCAAAAGACAAATGGCTTGCCAATCTCTTTAGGGTATCTTTCACAGAATTCTTTACGGACTTTTTTATCCATCATAAAAATATCGTCATCAAAGAATATTTCATCGAACTTATACTTTTGATTAATGTAATTCAATTCGTTCATAATCCGCCCTGCGGAAAAAAATCTAACATATCTACCGGGCTGAGACTGGCTTATCCGCCTGTTTGAACAATATGTACAATGATAAGGGCAGCCCCTTGTTGACATAAAGCGCAACTGTGCAAATCCATATTTATCTATTGCTTCCTGCAAATTAAAAAGTTCCCTGTCCTCATAGGGAAGTCCATCCAAATTTGAAATGAAGGGCCTGGTTTCATTTCTTATTATTTCTCCATTATTTCTTACCCACAGATTCAATATCCTGGTGTAGTCTTTACCATCATTTAGGGCGCTTACAAGCTCAAACAAAGGATATTCTCCTTCTCCTATGCAGATTGCATCCAGACGCGGTATTTCTTCTATACATGCAGGATAGCAAGTCGGGTGAGGTCCTCCACAAATTGTAAATATGCCTTCAGGAACTTTACTGACAAGTTCTTTAATATAGTGGAACTGCTCTGCTGTTGAGTAAATAGCTAATATATCAGGTTTTGTTTTCTTAAGGTATTCTTCACAATCTGAAAGGTCAGCTTCCCTGGTAGGATGTATAAGGGAGATGGATATGTCTCCTGCTTCTTTTTTTAAAACTGCTGACAATGAGGCTATGCCATGCTGGTAATATAGAGGCCCGAATTTCTGATTAATCTCAGTATATAAAAAAGAGATTTTCATAATCGTTAAATTATATTGCTAATTATAGAAGTGACATTAGATAATACTTCAGTTCCCGCCATATCATTTATTTTTCTATTGAACTGTTGTAATCTCTTCCCAGAACGCATAATAAATGGACACTACTTTTTCTGAAAAACTTGGCGACCATTTAAGTTTTGCTAACTGTTCATCTGTAAATCTATAAAGGTCTTTATCAATATCCTTTGTCATGTCCAGAGCGCCTTCTACTGTTGTGTTAAAACCTGATTGGTCTGTTACCATTGCTGCGATATCAGGCCTTAACATGAAATCTATAAATAAATTAGCTACAGCAGGATTTGCTGCTTCTTTTGGAATCATGAATGTATCTGTCCATCCAAGTCCTCCTTCTTTTGGAAGAACATATTTGAATTTGGGATCAAATTGAGATAGTTTTCTTCCTTGCCCGTCCTGGATATAACTTACCCAGACTTCTTCATTCTTCATTAGATCAATAATTTCAGCATATGTGTCATAAAATTTTAAAACATTATTTTTTAACGCAAATGTTTTGTCTCTTATCTGATTAAGGGTGCCCTCCGTATCGGTTAATAGGTTTTCTCTGGGTATGCCAAGTAAATCCAGCATTAGTAATACAGATGTAATGTAATTTCTTGACGACACCTTACCCTTTAAATCAGTATCAAATAAAATTTCCCAGCTGATATTATCAATATTTTTTGTATATTTGGAAGTATTGATGGCTAACCCGCTGGTTCCAAATACATATGGGATTGCATAGACTTCTCCGGAGCCCATCTGGTTGCCATCCCATTTTGCCCAGGGCTGCTCTCTTAAGGATTTAGAAACTTTTTCATAATTTGTAATCTTATCTAAATCAAGCGGTTGTACAAGATCATTTGCATAAAATAAATTTACTTTAGGATCTGTAGGCATAATAATATCTGCTTTCCCCCCGCCTTTCAGGAGAGTCAGCATTTTTTCACTGTCAGCAATAAAAGAAATGTTAAGTTTTATTCCTGTTTCCTGTTCAAATAGAGCGGCAACTGATTTGGGCAGATATCCTTCCCAAACATAGACATCAAGTTGTTTTGGAGTTGTAGTTTTACACCCTGCCATTAAAGGTATTGTTATTAATAAAACCGATATTATTATTGGAAATACTGCTGCAGCAAATGTCATTTTTTTCACAATATTACCTCCTATAAAATATTTTCATAAGTTTACAATTAATTCCAGTATTTAGGAACCAATTTCCATTTTGATCCCAATTCAAAATCATACGACGTTGGATTAAAGTATAGTGCGCCACTTACTGGGTAACTTGTAATCTCACCAAAATATATATGTTTATCCAGTAAGTATAAATCGGCACGGATAAAGTCAAAATTTTTGCCTAAGGATTCTGCTAAATATAATAAGGATTGTAGATTTTCTGGTTTAGGTCTATAAATTGCTTTCTTTATGCGCACCTTGACATTTATATACTCCCAATCAGGCGTATAGCGTGCTATACTTTTATCAATAAGCCTGTCATATACAACCATTATCGAATGGCATGCCCCGTAAAAGACTGTAAACTTATAGTCAGTTGGGATTTTGCCGTTGCTGTCGCGCAATAGTTTTTCTATTATTATCCTGCGCTTTATTTTCTGGTATGCCCATTCATGAAGATAAAAACCAAATGGATGCAGGAGCCACCTTTTAAGGGTCGTTATAATCTCGCTTCTTGCTTCTTTTGATTCGTAAAGTACGGTGCTTTCGCTGCCTTCCACAATAGTATATCTTTTTTGGTTTTCTATATTTTCTGCAATTATAAAGCGGCCTGATGCATGGTTTGGCTTGATGATATATTCTCCTGAAAGATCATCAAAGGGAATTTCCTGGGGTTTGCCTGTTACATAAAGCAATGGAACAAGGATCCTGTTAGCTTCTGCCTCTCCAAAAAGCTCTCTTATGTATTCCCTTACCCTGTATTTATCTGAGACAATAGGAAGAAGCGGGTTTCTGTCATATAATTTTTTCCATAAGACCTTCTCATTAAAGCTCTGGGGGTTTTTTAAATTGGGATAATATCCTATTATCTTATTGATACGCTTCCTCTCTTTTTTATACCCGCCAAGCCTTGCAGTAAAATCATATAATATATAACCGGGGTATGAGTATATAACAGGATAGAGTAATTTTTTTACAGTTTTTCTTGCTAATATGAGAAGCTTTTTTATCATTTTGTAGATTATAAGACTGTTATTAGAGTTTAACAAATTTTTTGGGTATAATTAATTCCTGTTTTCTTGTAAAAAGTGGGCTATATTAAAACATATGCATA
>CAYGYY010000096.1:0-6788 GCA_964354265.1 uncultured Actinomycetota bacterium | reverse complement strand
ATGATCCGGATACGGGAATTCGAAGAGAGGATCCGGTATCTCTTCCTCGAGGGAGAGATGCCCGGGACCGTTCACCAGTACATCGGCCAGGAAGCCTGCGCCGTCGGTGTTTGCGCAGCCCTAAGAGAGGAGGACGTCATTGCTTCCACCCATAGGCCTCATGGGCATGCAATTGCAAGAGGTGTTGGTGTAAACGAGATGATGGCAGAGCTTTACGGTAAAACTACAGGCTGCTGCAGAGGAAAGGGTGGCTCCATGCATGTGGGCGATCTTGACAAGGGCGTGCTACCGGCAATTGCAATAGTGGGAGGCAATATACCGATAATAGGAGGAATGGCGCTGGCTTTCAAGCTCAAAAAAGAGCCGAGAGTTGCAGTTAGTTTCTTTGGTGATGGCGCATCAAACGAGGGCGCGTTTCATGAAGGCATTAATATGGCTGCAATATATGAGCTGCCAGCTTTATTTGTATGCGAAAATAACCTATATGCAGCATCTACTTCAGTTAAACTTACTTTAAAACTTGAAAATATTGCCCAGAGGGTATGTGCATACGGTATGAGGGGTGATATCGGGGATGGAATGGACGTACTTGATGTCTACAGCAGGGCGAAAACAGCGCTTGATATAGCAAGAAGCGGAGGCGGCCCGACTCTTCTTGAACTAAAAACATTCAGGCTCTGTGGGCACTCAAGGCGGGATCCATGCAATTATATGAGCAGGGAAGAAAGGCAGTACTGGGCAACAAGAGATCCTATAGAATTATTTAAAAGTTTTCTTTTGAATGAAGGGGTCTTCAGTCTGGACAGTCTGGAAACTATAAAAAAAGAAGTCGCATCAGCAATAGATACTGCAGTGATATTCGGGCAGACAAGTCCGGATCCAAAACCTGAAGATACTTACCAGGATCTTTACGTAAACATGGAGGTGCCCAGATGAAATTAAGTATTGCAGAAGCATTAAGGAAAGCTATAAGTGATGAGATGAGAAAGGACTCACGGGTATTCTGCATTGGTGAGGATATATCAATTCCTGGAGGATTTGGCGGAGCGTTTACAGTGACCCTGGGGCTTGAAAATGAGTTCAAGGACCGCATGATTGATACCCCGATATCTGAAATTGCAATATTTGGTTATGCCTGTGGTGCAGCAATGATGGGGCTTCGTCCGATTGCAGATGTCCAATATGGCGATTTCCTTCTTTGCGCAATGGACCAGATTGTAAACCAGATAGCAAAATTAAGGTATATGTCTGGTGGAAAAATTAAAATGCCTGTTGTAATGAGGGCGCCTGTCGGGGTTACAGGAAGGGGTTCACAGCATGCACAGAACCTGGAACCTTATTTTATGTGCTGTCCGGGAATTAAAATTGTCGCACCTTCAACAGCTTATGATGCTTGCGGGCTTTTAAAAGCTGCAGTACGCGATGATGACCCTGTACTTATTTTTGAGCACAAGCTTTTATATGGCTCAAAGGGACCCAGGCAGGAAGCAGGTACTCTTGACGCTTCTAGCGAAATACCTGACGAGGATTACACAATACCCATAGGAAAAGGTGTCATACGCAGGGAAGGTAAGGATGTAACCATTGTCGCAAGCCTTCTTATGATGCATTTTTCAATGATGGCTGCAGCTATCCTTGAAAAGGAAGGCATAAGCGCTGAAGTGATCGATCCGCGAACATTATGGCCGCTTGACATGCAGCTAATTGTAAATTCAGTCAAGAAAACAGGCCGTATTGCAGTTGTAGAAGAATCCCCGAAGCAGGGTGGAGTTGGCGCTGAAATAGGTGCCCAAATATCTGAAAAAATTCCGGATTATCTTATTGCACCCCTTACAAGGATAGCGGCGCCCAACACACCTGCACCATTTTCGCCTGTAATGGAAAAATTCTATATTCCCCAACCGGAAAGGATTGCAGACGAAGTGCGTAAAATGGTGATAATATAAACCATCATGTTCTTAAAGGGTCTCAATGGTCCCAGAAGACGCCTTTTGCAGCTTTTAGTGCTGAAAGGTCAAGATTGTATGCAAGAGAGACTTCGCAATGCACTGCAAACCCGCATTCGCTGCAGTGCACTTCACTTACCTTATTTTTTAGGTAGCATCCATAACTTACAGCCCCGTCCTGTTCGACACTTGAAACAAGAAAGTCGCTGCACCGCCAGGTATTGTAAGCAATTCTTTTAAGGCATGAGGCAGAATCCAGCAGCTTGAGATGTTTCTTCTTCAATTCAAGGAGTTTTTTAAGGAGAACATCTTTTTCGCCGTTTAAAAGCCGCAGGTCTTCGAGACCTTTGTAGGGATAGAAAAATTGTATGGTGACACCATAAACCTTATCATTTAAAAACCTGACAAGTTCTTCCACTTCTTTATAGTTTACTTTAGAGATACATATATTAGCGATTATCTTTTTATCCATACTGTTCTTTTCAATGTTTTCTATTATCCTTGAAAAACTTTTCCCCCTTATTTTGTCGTGTGTCTCTTCAAGGCCATCAATGCTGATAAAAAAAATATCGGGGTTAAATCTACCCAAATCTACCGTGCCGTTTGTGGTAACGCCTGTGCAGAAGAAAAGGTTTTTAGCATAATCTATTACATCGCTTACATCTTTTTTATTTTTCCTGTCTTTCCACAGCAGCGGTTCTCCGCCCTCAAAAATAACAATCCTGACTCCGTCCAGGTAAAGCATATCAAGCATTGCAGTTACCTCGTAATAATTCATTTCAAAGGGATTTTCCATTTTCCAGAAAGGACAGTGCAGGCACTTGAGATTGCAGTTACCTGTTATCTTGAAGCTGCAAATAAGAGGCCTTCTGAAATTTTTATTTAACCTGCTCTTTAATGCAAAGGAAGCAAAATAAGCCAGCTGTCTTAATTTGCTGTGTCTTTGCCTTGCAGGATTTCTGCCGTCTTCTTTTACTGTTTTCATATAAATTATTTTAGTATTCTTATCCAGGAAGTCCAGAAAGAATAAAATTTGATTTAAAAAAACCTTTCATACTCCATCGGTCCATGTAAAAGTGTACAAAAAAACAGCATTCAATACTTCCCCATTTAATTGTTTAACATGTCGGTCAAATTTGTTAAAATATAAAAGAAAATGGGTAGTTTTGCAGAAAACCTTAAAAAATTCTTTAATTCACCCGCAATAACAGCGGGTCAATCAGGCTTTATTAAATTCACCATTAAGTGCAACAGGTGCGGTGAAGAGATAACTGTAAAAGTGCGCACAACAAGCGAGCTCTCAAGAGTTTATGAAGAAGACCAGGTTCCTCCGGGAGCGGCATTTATTGTCCGCAAAGAAATACTCGGGAATAAATGCAACAATCTCATTTATCTGACTGCCTATTTTGATGAAAACTTCAAGTCTTTTTCCAGTGATTTAACAGGCGGTAAGATAATTGAGTGAAGTCTATAAGAACTTTAGTGTAATAGTGCTTGCTGCAGGCAAAGGCAAGAGGATGAGATCCGGACTGCCAAAGGTTCTACACCAGGTATGCTTTAAGCCACTTATTTATTATATACTGAAATCAGTACAGGCGCTTGAGCCCAGGAATATATTCGTTGTAGTCGGATATAAAGGCGAAATGGTGCAACAGTATATTTCTGATAATTTTCCACAGGTTGTAACTGTTACCCAGGAGACCCAGCTTGGTACAGCTCATGCGGTGAGAGCCTTAAAAGATAATTTAAAAGAAATGGGCAGTGACTGTCTGGTGCTTCCCGGTGACGTCCCCCTTATAACAGCGCAAAGCCTTGAAAAAGTCGCGGAAGACAGGCGGTTTGTGAAAAGTGATTGTACTGTGCTGACATTAAATGTAGATGACCCGACAGGCTATGGAAGGGTAGTCAAGGATGATAGGGGCAATGTGTTAAGGATTGTGGAACAGACAGATGCCAGCCTGGATGAAAAGAAGATAAAAGAGATAAATTCTTCAATATATTGTTTTAATACCGGGCTTTTGTTTGAACTGCTTGAAGAAATAAACTCAGACAATTCACAAAATGAATACTATCTTACAGATGTAATAGAGAGTCTTGTAAAAAAAGGTTATAAGGTCGCATCGGTAACAATAGAAGAAGCCTGCCAGGCAGAAGGTATAAACGACAGGATACAGCTTTCATATGTTGAGAAAATGATGCAGAAAAGGATAAATGAAGAGCTGATGATTTCCGGCGTGACATTGAGGCTTCCTGAAAGCTCGTTTCTAGGACCCGATGTACTGGTAGGTAAGGATACTATCATAGAACCAGGCTGCCAGATTAGGGGGGAAACAATAATCGGTGAAGCATGCACTGTCGGTCCGTATACACAGATAGAGGACAGCACAATAGGTTCCGGCACGAAAATAAATAAATCGGTCATTCAAGGCGCAATAATCGGTAAATCAAACATCATAGGTCCCACAAGCTATATCAGGCCTGGCACCATAACCGGCGATAATGTCAAAATTGGCGCATGTTGTGAAATTAAAAAATCAAAGATTGCCTCCAATAGTAAAGTGCCTCACTTAAGCTATATAGGTGATGCTGAAATAGGTGAAAATGTTAATATTGGCGCCGGGACTGTCACATGCAATTATGACGGGTTCATGAAGAACAGAACAGTAATAGAGGATGGAGTTTTTATTGGTTCAGACACAATGCTTGTCGCACCTGTGAAAATTGGCAAGGGCGCTATTACTGCGGCAGGTTCTGCTATCAGCATGGATGTCCCCTGCGACAGCCTTGCAATTGAAAGGACTTCCCAGGCCAACATCAAAGATGGCGCAGTAAGGTTCAGGGAGAAAAAACAAAAGCAGAAAAAAGAAAATGGATATGGCGGCTAGGTTTATTTGATTCAAAACTCAGGGCGATATATATAGTGGAACATATAAATAAACATCTAAGTGTTAAGTATGGGAAAATTTAAAAAATATGAATATAAAGTAATAGATAAAAAATAAATAGACAATTAATACAGTGAGGAGTATTTATTTATGAGAGATTACCCCAGCAATAAAAGGTTGTTGTTGTTTTCAGGTTCTTCAAATACGGAGTTAACGGATAAGGTTTCTGGGCATCTTGGTATAAAAGTCGGAGATGTATTGCGCAGAAAATTCAAGAACGGAGAAATACATATCCGTTTTGAAGAAAGCGTTAGGGGGGCAGACGTATTTGTAATGCAGTCATGCGGAGACCCTGTAAACGACAACCTCATGGAGCTTCTTATAATGCTGGATGCATTAAAACGTGCATCAGCAGGCATGATAAACTGCATTATCCCTCATTACCCTTATGCGCGGCAGGATAAGAAGGCCGAAGGCAGGGAACCTATTACTGCAAAACTTGTAGCAGACCTGTTGACTATTGCCGGCATAGACAGGCTCATAGTTGTAGACCTTCATACCGCTACAATACAGGGGTTTTTTGATATACCTGTTGACCACATTACTGCTATTCCCATAATTGCCAATTATTTCAAGACTAAACATATTAAGAACGGCGTGGTTGTCAGCCCGGATGTCGGCGGTGTTAAAAGGGCAAGTATTTTTGCAGACCAGCTTCATTTCCCGCTGGCAATCCTTGACAAGATAAGGCCTGGCCCCAATGAATCCAAAGTAGATCACCTGGTTGGAGACGTGGAGGGCAAAGAAGCTATAATATTTGATGATATGATAGATACCGGCGGAACGATTTGTGAAGCGATTGATATGCTTTTTAAGTTCAATGCCAGTAAAGTCTATGTGGGAGCAACGCACCCTATCTTCAGCGGACAGGCAATTGAGACTCTCCAGAATTCAAGGGCTGAGGAAATCATTGTTGCCGACACTCTTCCTATATGTAAGGCTTATGACAGCAACAGGATTAAAGTCATGTCAATTGCAAGCCTGCTTGCAAAAACAATTAAAAAGGTTTATGATTGCAAATCTGTCAGCGAGTTATTCAAGGGTGAAAATCTTGTTTAAATTAATTTAAGAGAATTTTTAAGAGAATTTTGAGGTGGATAAAAAATGAGTAATGTTGCAATTAAAGTAGCAAAAAGAAATAGTGACGAGTTAAAGAAAAATGCTTCCAGGAGATTGAGGGCACAGGGATTTATTCCTGCTACAATTTATGGCCTGGCCCAGGATCCATTAAGCATAAAAATCGAAAAAAAGGAATTAAAAGAACTGTTAAAAGACAGGAGTATTTCCAATCTTATACTTGAAATGCATGTTAAAGATGATGGAAAGGATAAAAAGGAAACTACACTGATTAAGGAAATACAGAAAGACCCTATAAGCACTGATTATTTGCATATAGATTTTATCCGTATCCAGATGAAGAAGGAAGTAGAAACTACAGTACATGTTTCCATTTTGAATGAGGAAGAATCTGTAGGGGTTAAAGAAGATGGCGGAGTTGTCCAGCACGGTTTAAGGGAACTTCATATAGCATGCCTGCCTGCAGACATACCCGAGAAGATAATCTATGACATAAAAGACCTCCAGATGGGCGAGAGCGTGAAAGTATCTGATATTGCAATCCAGGACGGCATAAGGATAATCAACAACCCTGAAGAAGTAATTGTCTCTATTATCTATCCTACACATCTTGTAGTGGAACAGCCTGTGGTTGAAGAGGAAGTTGAAGTTGAGGAACCGGAATTGGTCGCCAAAGAAAAAGCTGCTGAAAAAGAAGAATAAAATAAGTAAAGAAGATATACATGATATTTATTGTTGGGCTTGGAAACCCGGGCAAAGAATATCAACAGGCCAGGCATAATATCGGGGTTGTTATACTTAACGGGGTGCTAAAACAACT
>CAYGYY010000095.1:0-6892 GCA_964354265.1 uncultured Actinomycetota bacterium | reverse complement strand
TTCCGGCAATACTTCCCTGCCTGACAGCTAGAGGCCAGATTGCAATATTTTTATTTTTGCCTGAAAGCTTGTCGAAGCTCCTGATGATATCACCTGCAGCATATAAATCCTCCATACTTGTTTCCATAAAATCATTTACAATAATCCCGCCGTCTATTCTTACTTTTTCAACAAAGCTCCCAAGAATTTCTACTGCAGGCGCCACTCCTGAAGCTATTATAAGCAGTCCGCATGGAAATCTTTCACCGCTTCTGAGCTGGTATCCAGTAATACTTCCCGAAGGGTCTGTAAATATCTCATCAATTGTCGAATTTGTGATTACATTGCTTCCTGCATCCTCTATTTTTTTTGTAATTATTTCAGATGCTATTTCATCAAAGGAAGCAGACAATATCTGCTTTGAAAACTCAATGACATTGATCTTTATTCCCAGTTCAAGGAAAGCTTCTGCTGCCTTAAGGCCTATAAGTCCACCGCCCAGTATAGTAGCTGAAGATATGCCATTTAGCTCAATATATTTTTTGACTGCTATTGCATCATCGAGTGTAGTGAGGGTAAAAACTCCGCCAAGCCTGCCGTCGGCTCCACGCGCAGTAACATCTTTGCTTCTAAAATCTTCTTCCCCGGCAGGCTTAATCAGGTCTTGCAGAAATGCTGTTCTTCCATCACTTCCTATAACCTGGATTCCAGGTATTATGGGTTTGCCCCCGCTGGCAATAAGCGCCTTGTAATAAGAGAAGCTGCAGAATTCCTTTATGCCTGCTTTAGAAATAAGTTTCTCTACAATCATATTGTGCTGTACCGGATCTATGTCAGTTACTCTTGCATTAAGCACGAGCTCGATATCATTATCGCTATAAAAACTCTTATCCTTGAAAAATAATCTGTCAGCGTCTGACTTGCCAGCAAGAAAATAAGTTATCAGGGGCTTTGAATAATTAAAATATCTTTCAGCTGAAAGTACAGTTATCCTGCTTTTTTTATCAATTTTCCTGATACTTTCCGCTGCAGCAAGCCCTGCAGCTGAATTTCCGATTATCAGGTAATCCGCCTTTATTTTTTTTGCATTTCTTATATCTTTTACCTGTTTTATTTCTTTCATTCCTTGCTTTCACCCACTCCTGTATCAAGGTATTGCAGGGCTTCATTTGGGCAGTTTTCAACACATACCGGGATTTTTTCATCTATACAGAGATCGCATTTCGATGCCACTTTTTTTGCTTTCATATCCCTCTTTATTACCCCATATGGGCATACCATTATGCAGCTCCAGCAGCCCACGCATTTTTCATCATCGCAATTTACAACCCCTGTTTTTTCATTCTTAGTCATTGCGCCGGAAATGCAGGCGTCCACACAAGGGGCATCTATGCAATGCCTGCACTGTATAGCAAAAGAGTTGCTCCCGATTTCCTCAACAAGCACTCTGGAAAGCATGCCCTGATGCTCTTCTTTAAATGCTTTTATGATTTTCCTGCTCTTTGAATGTTTAACCTGGCAATATATCTCGCACAACCTGCAACCTATACAATACTGCTCATTAATGGTTATCCTCTTCATTTCTTATCACCATGACTCCCCGGCATGTTTTATGCCAAGTATCTTTAATGCTCTGTCATTTAAATTTATGCCTCTTAAGTGTTCCCTGTTTCCACGGAGGCTCTCGATAGCATTTATGCCTGCCCCGCCAAGCATTTCTTTAATCTCTAAAGACCAGGCCCTCAATAGCCCTGTCAGTTTTTTAAAGCCTATTTCAGGATTAAGCCTCTTTGTAAGGTAAGGATCCTGTGTGGCAATACCCCAGTTGCACTTGCCTGTATAGCATTTTTGGCACAAATGGCAACCAAGCGATACAAGAGCTGCAGTTGCTACATACACTGCATCTGCTCCAAGCGCTATTGCCTTTATGACATCTGAGCTGGAGCGTATACTGCCGGCAACTATTATAGATGCCCTGTGTCTTATGCCTTCTTCCCTCAGTCTCTGGTCAACTGCAGTAAGTGCGAGTTCTATTGGAATACCTACATTATCCCTTATGACCTGCGGCGCCGCCCCGGTTCCACCCCTGAACCCGTCGATTGCAATATAATCTGCGCCTGCCCGCACGATACCGCTTGCAATCGGCGCAATGTTATGCACCGCTGAGACTTTAACCCCTACCGGTTTTGAATAGTCAGTTGCTTCTTTTAAGGCATATATAAGCTGTGCGAGGTCTTCTATTGAATAAATATCGTGATGAGGCGCAGGTGAAATCGCATCGGTACCCTCGGGTATCATCCTGGTAGCGGAAATATCTTCAGTTACCTTTTCACCTGGCAAATGCCCTCCAATTCCGGGTTTTGCACCCTGTCCTATCTTTATCTCAATAGCCGATGCCTTGCCAAGGTATTCCCTGTCCACTCCAAACCTTCCTGAAGCGACCTGTACTATAGTATTTCCTGCATATTTATAAAGATCCCTGTGAAGTCCGCCTTCACCCGTATTATAGTAGGTGCCGAATGCTGAGGCTGCGGCAGCCAGGGATTTGCATGCATTAAGGCTTATTGAACCATAGGACATCGCGGAAAACATAATGGGCGTTGCAAGTTCAAGCTGCGGGGAGATTTTTGTTTTAAGGTAAAAGTTCCCATTTTTCTTTTCAAGTTCGATCCTGTCAGGTTTTCTGCCTATGAACGTCTTTATTTCCATAGGTTCCCTTAACGGGTCTATTGAAGGATTGGTAACCTGTGCTGCATTAAACAGCAAATGGTCCCAGTACACAGTATGCGGTTTGTCTGAACCCATCCCCGTCAGTATTACTCCGCCGGAATCTGACTGTTTATATATGTTTTTTAAATGCGCAGCGCTCCAGTTATAGTTTTCCTTGAATTCAGGCTCTTTTTTGGTTATCCTTATAGCTCCTGTCGGGCATAAAGACTCGCACCTGTGGCAGCCTACACAGTTTTCAGGTTTGCTCGAGACAATTCCCTCTTCTGCATCAAATTCATGGGAATCGTTGGAACATTGCCGCACACAAACCTCACAATGTATGCATTTGCTGTTGTCGCGGGATACGTCGAATTCTGACTGGTTTAATTTTAAAGCCATTTATCCATCACCTTCCTGACTTTGCCCCTTTAACAGTACCGATAACCGGTATGCCGCCTTCGGGATGCCATACTTCATCCGGATTTGCGCACACTTTTTTTATCGCTGATTCTTCGCTGGACACAAAAAGAAAGTCATCTTTTCTTGCCGCCACCATGGGTCTTAATTTTATTCTGTCATTTAATGCAAACATGAAATCATTTGAACCGATAATTATGCTGAACGGCCCATTTACAAGCGCGCCTCCATACAATATCCTGAGGGTCTTTGCAAGCTGCCTGTCTTCTTCAGGCATCCTGTCTATCTGTTCCCATAGTGGAGCAGCAAGTATCATGTTTACAAGCTCTAGGTCTATGGAGCTTTTGCGGACAAGCAGGTCAAAAAGATATGCTATGACTTCTGTGTCTGTTGAAAGAGAGCATTTATAGCCAAAGCTGTCCACAAATCTATGGTTCCTGCCATAAGAGCTGATTTCCCCGTTATGAACAACTGACCAGCCAAGAAGCCCAAATGGATGGGCCCCGCCCCACCATCCTACGCTGTTTGTTGGAAACCTGCCATGGGAAGTCCATAGATATCCCTTATACTCTTCAAGCCTGAAAAAATTTCCTATATCTTCTGGATATCCGACTCCTTTAAAGATTCCCATATTCTTGCCGCTGGATATTATATATGTGCCCTGGACATCACTATTTACTTTCATGACAAAATCAGCAATGAAATTTTCTTCACTGAAATCATGGCCAAGCCTGTCTTTTGCAGGGTTGGTATCAAGGAAACCATCTGCAGAAATACCTTCCCGGTGTTTCAGGAAGTAGCGGTGGATCAATGGCACATTATTTATACCCGGAACTCTTCTGGTAGGTATTTCCTCTTCATATATTAACCTGAAATAATCCTTTAATATCTCCTCTGCGTTCTTCCTGCAAATATCATCATCATAAATAATATGGAAAGCCCATTCATTTGCAAAATCAGGATAAATTCCATAAGCAGCAAAACCGCCGCCCAGGCCATTGGACCTGTCATGCATCATTGCAATCCCGTCAATAATCATGCTTCCATCAAAGGATTTGCCGCTCTCATTTATAATTCCAAATACGGCGCAGCCGGATGGAATTTTATAGTCGGGGTAATCCGATTTTCTGGTTTTTTTAATAATTATATTTTCCATATTATTGATTATTCTATTAATTCCTTATTTTAAAATATAAACAATATGAGGTCCTAACCGAGTAGGAACCTGCTCATTAAAAACAAAAAAGCCCCGCAGACATTAAAATCTGCCGAGGCTTCGTCACCTTTTATATTTAATCCCTCACACCTATGTGGGGATAAATAAAAAACACTTTTTTAAATCTTCTTTAAATTACCTTTAAATTATATTTAAAGAATTATTGGTTAATTATAATACTGATTATTATTAAAAAGTCAATATTCTTTCGGATACTTTTTTAGATTATGTAAGAAGTATATTTTAATATTTTTACTATAAAATGTTAAAAATATCCGGTTTTATAGTTTCAGTTTTTCAGGTTTTACCGGGTAATGGCCGGATAATACAATTATTTTATGAAGCTATTTAATTCATTTATAAAAGTTTATTGCTTCCTGGATGCTCATCGGCTTGTAATCTGATGAATGCCCTGCAGAACCATAATCTATCATCTTGCCTTTTACTACCTGATACACTGCTTCCCTTGCTGCACCGAAATACGTCCTCGGGTCGAACTCTGATGGATTTTCTGCCAGAAATTTTCTTAGCGCCCCGGTTATTGCAAGCCTGCCGTCTGTATCTACATTTATCTTCTTCACACCGAGCTTGATCGCTTGCTGGATAGACTCCATTGGTACCCCCATTGTATGTTCCATTTTTCCGCCGTATCGATTTATTATATCTATAAGCTCTGGAGGTACAGATGATGACCCATGCATTACTAGCGGAGTATAGGGCGCTTTTGATTTGACTGCGCTTACAATGTCCATTGCAAGGACGGGTGCTGCCTTGAACTTATATGCTCCATGACTTGTGCCAATTGCAAGCGCCAGCGCATCTACTCCTGTCAAAGTTATGAAACGGGCTGCTTCATCGGGATCGGTTAATTTCACCTGGCCTGAACCGACACCATCCTCAATCCCGCCAAGAGTGCCGAGCTCACCTTCAACAGTTATGCCAAGACTATGAGCATATTCTACAACCTCTTTTGTAACTTCAACATTTTCATTAAAAGTCGTAGGTGTTTTGCTATCCTCTTTAAGCGAGCCATCTATCATTACGGAAGTAAAACCCAGCGCAATAGCCTGCCTGCAGGTCTCAAGGCTGTTTCCGTGGTCAAGGTGCAGCGCAATAGGGATATCTGGGTTATCTTCAACAGCAGCAGCAACCATATGCTTTATGTAATACATATTTGTATATTTCAGGGCACCACGGCTTGCCTGGACTATTACCGGGGAGTTTACTTCCCTGGCAGCCTTCATTATCCCCTGTAACTGTTCCATATTGTTTACATTAAAAGCACCCACACCATAGTTTTGCTTCATAGCCTCATCGAGTATCTGTTTCATTGGCACTAATGGCATTTAGTCCTCCCTTTAAATATATCAATTAAAATGATTTTTCAATTTATGTAATTTATATAATAACATAGATATAAAAGGATTGTAGCAGTCATAAGAGGGTCCGCCTGGACTTTATAATTTACGCATTTCATTTGACAGGATAATTGCTTCAGCTACTTCCCTGACAGGTTTTCTGTTGTCCATGGAAAATTTCTGTATTTTCTTAAAAGCTTCATCTTCGCTTAAATTAAACTCTTTCATAATTATGCCTTTAGCTTTCTCAAGCGACTTTCTTGTCTCGAGCTCTTCCCGAATTACCTGTGATTCAATGACCAGCCTATAATTTTCAATTACTATTGAAGCCTGGTCTGCAACCGCAGACAGGAAATTTATCTCATAATCACTGAATTTGTGGAAGGCAGATGTATATATATTCAAAACCCCGATTACTTTACCCTTTACATGGAGCGGCACACTAAGCATAGAAACAAGACCTTCCCTTACAGCTATGTCTTTATACTTGTAATGCTCGCATTCCATTATGCTATCAACTGCAAGTGGTTTATTTTCCTGCGCAACTTTTCCTGCAATACCTTCTCCGACTTTTAATGGATTTTTATTGATATATTCTTTGCTGATACTCTGGGTAGCTTTAATGGTCAACTCCTGTTTTTTTGGGTCAAGCAACATTACAGAACATATTTTTGAACCCATGACTTCAGCAGTTATTGTTACTATAAGTTTTAAGATGTCTTCCAGGTAAAGGTCAGAGGTGATTGCTTCCCCGATTTTTAATAGCGCTTCAGTTATTTCCTGGACACTTTCATTCTTCTTTTTATCCATTTAAGTAATTAAACAGCAGATACAATTAATTTAAATTTATTGAAATACCAGCTCTAAATATCGACTGAAAACCGACGTTTTTATATTACTTAAGTTTAGAAAATAAGTAAACTCCAAAAATAAGGTATAGAAGTGCTACTGAAGCGACAATGGTGTGGGCAGAGTTTCCATATAACTGAATTATTTATTTAAGAAAACGCTAAAGAGAGTGCTATTTACAAAATGCCATATTACTTATAAAATTCAGAATTGCATAATAGATGGCGCATTCGTCTAGTGGCCCAGGACATGGCCCTCTCACGGCTAAAACAGGGGTTCGAGTCCCCTATGCGCTACCAAAGCTGACAAGCTGTTAACAACTACTTCCTTTTGACTATCAATTAGCTTAAAATAAGGTTAATTT
>CAYGYY010000094.1:0-6903 GCA_964354265.1 uncultured Actinomycetota bacterium | reverse complement strand
CTGGTGGGCATATCTGGATTCGAACCAGAGACCTCGTCCTTATCAGGGACGCGCTCTAACCAACTGAGCTATATGCCCTAATGGCAGAAAAGGCAAAAAAATATTTCAATAAAACAGATTCCATGATTTTAAAATCAATTTGCCTAAGCAATCAACCTGTCAACTGCACATCATAACTGATACAAAATTTAGCTAACACAAAATAACAATTCTGTGCTTTTTTGTCAAGAATCAATGATTGTTTATCAATGATTGTTTATATTGTATTCCTGGATCAATTGACCCGGTTTTTCAGTTTCCGGCATTTTTTCTTCAGGTAATATCTTTTCTTCAGGCTGTAGCTTTTCCGGTAAAAACCTTATTTCCATCCCGCCAACTATCTTTAGCACTACATTGAATAGCCATGCGACAAGGGTTGCGATTGCAGCGGCAAATACTGAAGCTAAAAGCCCGACTATTATGAAAACCACTACACCAAGAAAACCGCCCGTTCCAAGGCTTATGCCTATTCCTGTAAGAAGCTGTTCGAAATTAAGGCCGGGAACAAGGCTGTTCAATACATCCAGCAGTGTTATTCCTGTTGCAGCCAGGATTCCCCACCCAATGAGGCCTATAATAGCAAAAACTATGATGAACAGAATAAAAAAAATCAGGTATGCTACCAGGACATACTTGAAGACTGAAAACTCACTGACACTCTTTAGTATCTTTCTTTCAACCTTCATAAAAACCTCTTTTTATCGAATTTCTTTTAATTAAGGTCTTGATAATTACATCTTGAACCATTTGTCAGCAAGTTTTGCAACCCAGATAATCCTGTAAGTCTTGCCTTGAAAGCCCATAACAATACAGACGATTTTAAAAACCCAAGAAGCAATTAACACAATACCACCAATTGCTTGGAAAACGGGACCTATAAAAATCGAAGTCCATCCAAAAATTCCAAAAAAGAAAACTACTATTATCATATCAATTACTCCAAGGATAAGAGCCTGGAGAGCATTCCACTTTACGAACCTGTTTTCTTTTTCAATGAGCCAGACAATCAGTCCGCCAAGCCAGCTGAAGAGGTAAGCAATAAGGTTGGCTACTTTTGGGTCCATACCTGTCGAGCTTTTTTTGCTTACGTCTTCATCATAATTCTTTTGTGCTTCATCAGCCATAATTCCTCCTTTTGTTTATGTGCCTTTTTTTATTTAAATAATTGCTTGAGCCATCTTTGCATATAAGTCATTTGCCTATTGAACCCATATCCTTATTATTACTTATGAGTATTACTTTTTTAGCAATAATAAACCCCTTCATGATACGATTCATCGATGCATTTAACTTATTATATTAAATATAGTAAAAAAACGATATTAATTTTCAGGAAAAACTATCGAATAGGAGGCAACCAGGTCATCTTCGGAAACCTTCATTACTTTTACACCCTGGGTAGCTCTCCCGGTCCTCTTTACAGACCTTGCAGGGATCCTGATAAGTATGCCATTTGTAGTTATAATAATAACATCGTGCTCGTCCTTAATTATCCCTGCCCCGGCAACACGGCCCTTTTTCTCAGTAATTGCCACTGTCTTTACTCCAAGCCCGCCCCTCTTATGCCTGGTGTATTCTGTTATTGCCGTCCTCTTGGCAAAACCGTTCTCAGTGAGAATGAATATATCCCCATGGATATCTTTTGAAATCATCATTGCAAGGACCTGGTCACCTTTGGCAAGCCTCATGCCTTTGACTCCCTGGGTTGCCCTTCCCATAGGCCTGCAGTCCTTTTCTGAAAATCTTATAGCCTGTCCATTCTTTGTGACCATGACAACTTCTTCATTACCATTGGATCTTTCCACGCTAATCAGCTCATCGTCTTCCATTAGATTGATTGCAGCAATGCCATCCCTTCGTGAGCTGTCATAATCAGACATTGCAGTCTTTTTAATCTTCCCCTTCCTAGTGGCCATTATGATATAGTCGTTCTCCCCATATTCCTTGGTGGCAATTATTGCTGCGACCCGCTCCCCGGACCTGAAAGGCAACAGGTTTACAATAGCTTTGCCCTTTGCAGTACGGCTGCCTTCAGGAAGTTCATGCACTTTCAACCTGTAAACTTTCCCATAGTTTGAGAAAAACATCATATAATGGTGCGTCGATGAAATAAACAGGTGCTCCACAAAATCATCTTCCTTAAGGTTTAAGCCTGTCACTCCTTTGCCGCCTCTTTTCTGCTTTCTGTAAGTTACAAGAGGGACCCTTTTAATATAGCCTGAGTGTGTAATGGAGATTACATTCTCCTCTTCAGCAATCAAATCCTCAATATCGATTTCTGAAGCGCTTGCCGATATTTCAGTCCTTCTCTCGTCTCCATACTTCTTTTTCATCTCAGCAAGTTCATCCTTGATGACGCCATATACCATTTCATCGCTTCCAAGGAGTTTTTTAAGTTTTTTTATCTTTTCCTCAAGCTCTCTTCCTTCCTGTTTTACTTTATCCCTCTCAAGGCCCGTAAGCCTTTGAAGCCTCATATCAAGTATTGCCTGTGCCTGGATACCTGAAAGTTTGAACTTTTTCATCAGGCGCTCTTTTGCGGTGGGAACATCTTTTGAAGAACGAATAGTGCTTATGACTTCATCAAGATTATCAAGGGCGATAAGCAGACCTTGTACAATATGCAGCCTTTCCTCAGCTACTTTCAGTTCGTATTTTGACCTGTTTACTACAATCGTAAACCTGTGTTTTATGTATTCCTGGAGAAGGCTTTTAACATTAAGGGTTTTAGGTACCCCGTCAACAAGTGACAGCATTATTATGCCCACAGTTGATTCAAGCTGCGTATTTTTATACAGGAAATTGACAATAACATTAGGGATGACATCCCTTTTTACGTCAACAACTATCCGCATTCCGCTTTTATCAGATTCGTCGCGCAGGTCACTGATACCTTCCAGTTTCTTATTCCTCACAAGTTCCGCAATGTAGGCTATCAGGTTTGATTTCTTTACTTCATATGGCAGCTCATTTATTATTATCTGGGTCTTGCCTTTTGGAGACTGCTCGATATGCGCCCTGCCCCTGACCTTTAGGCGGCCTCTTCCAGTCTCATATGCTTCTTTTATGCCTTCGGTACCCATGATGACGCCGCCGGTTGGAAAGTCCGGTCCTTTAATTTTTTTCATCAGGTCCTTTATTGAAGCATCCGGGTGGTCTATCAGGTAAATAGTGCCGTCTATTACTTCATTCAGGTTATGGGGTGGAATATTGGTTGCCATACCTACTGCGATTCCGGATGAGCCGTTTATAAGCAGGTTAGGTATCTTTGCTGGCAGCAATGAAGGCTCTTTAAGCGAAGCATCGAAATTATCCACAAATTGCACTGTTTCTTTATCAATGTCTACAAGAAGCTCTTCTGCTATCTCTGCCAGCCTTGCTTCAGTATAACGCATGGCCGCCGGGCTGTCTCCGTCAACGGACCCGAAGTTGCCGTGGCCGTCTATTAGAGGATACCGCATCGAAAAATCCTGGGCCATACGCACCAGTGATTCATAGACTGCTGTATCGCCATGTGGATGGTATTTGCCCAGCACTTCCCCGACAATCCTTGCGCACTTCTTGAATTGTGTATTGTGCCTCATGCCCATGTCGTTCATAGCATAGAGTATCCGCCTGTGCACAGGTTTTAATCCATCCCTCGCGTCCGGCAATGCCCTGCCGATGATAACGCTCATTGCATAGCTCAGGTATGATTCCTGCATTTCAGATTCTATTTCTACACTCTTGATTTTTCCCCTAAGCTCAAATACCATTTAATTGCTCCAGTTTAAATATCTATGAATGAAACCTCTTTTGCATTTTTTTCAATGAATTCACGCCTGGGTTCGACCTTGTCGCCCATCAGTGTTGAAAAAATATCATCTGCAATCAGTGTGTCATCAATCTCTACTTTGAGCAGTGTCCGGGTCTCAGGATTCATTGTGGTCTCCCATAACTGTTCAGGATCCATCTCACCAAGGCCTTTATATTGCTGGATAGTTACTCCCTTGGTACCCACTTTTTGTTTTACCTTTTCAAGTTCCCTGTCATTATATGCATAATAGGTGTCCTTTGCATGCCTGACCTGGTAAAGGGGCGGTTGGGCAATATAAACATAACCGTTCTCGAAAAGATTGTTCATGTACCTGTAGAGGAAGGTAAGTATCAGTGTCCTTATGTGCGCGCCGTCAACGTCGGCATCTGTCATTATGATTATCTTGTGGTACCTGGAATTATTTATATCAAATTCCTCAGCAATTCCTGCACCCATTGCTGTAACCATATTCTGGATCTCTTCACTTGAAAGTATTTTGTGCAGCCTTGCTTTCTCGACATTCAATATCTTGCCCTTGAGGGGAAGGATTGCCTGGAACCTCCTGTCCCTTGCCTGCTTTGCGCTACCTCCTGCAGAGTCCCCTTCAACCAGGAACAGCTCGCAAAGCTCAGGTTCGCTGAGCGAACAGTCTGCAAGTTTTCCCGGTAACGAACCGGATTCAAGAAGGGATTTTTTCCGGGTCAGGTCCCTTGCCTTCTTGGCAGCATTTCTTGCGCTTGATGCTTCAATGCACTTATTTACAATGGCTTTCGCAACAGGCGGATTTTCTCCAAGAAATTCAGCAAGTTTTGAATTGACGGTTGATTCAACAAAGCCTTTCATTTCACTGTTGCCAAGCTTGGTCTTAGTCTGTCCTTCAAACTGCGGTTCCTTGAGTTTGACGCTAATAATCGCTGTCAAGCCTTCCCTTATATCCTCCCCGATAAGGTTTTCATCTTTTTCCTTAAGAAGTCCGGAACTTCTTGCATAATCATTGACCGTCCTTGTTAGAGCTCCCTTAAAACCCACCAGGTGGGTGCCGCCCTCTGTTGTGTTAATATTATTAGCAAAAGAGAATATACTTTCGTTATACCCCTGGGTGTACTGCATCGCTATTTCAACTTCATGGTCCTGCTCAGAGTTACTGATATAAATAGGGTTTTTGTGCAGGACTTCCTTTTTCTCTGAAAGATACCGTAAAAAATCAACAATACCGCCAGTAAAATGGAACACTTCCTTTTTCTCAGGTATTTCCCTTTTGTCAACAAGGGTTATCTTGAGGCCTTTGTTTAAAAAAGCCATTTCCCTCATCCTGGCAGATAGTATTTCGTATTTGTAGTCTATCTCTTCAAAAATCTCCTTGTCAGGATAAAATGTCACTATTGTGCCATGAGTATCCGTTTTTTCGCCTTTAATAAGGTCGGTAACCGGATTTCCTCTTTTGTACTCCTGCCTGAATATATAGCCGTCCCTCCTGACTTCTACAACCAGCTTCTCAGAAAGAGCATTTACGACAGACAAGCCTACGCCGTGCAGGCCGCCGGAGACCTTATACCCTTCACCCCCGAATTTACCGCCTGCATGAAGTTTGGTAAGAACTATCTCCAATGCCGGACGGTTGTACTTATCAAGCTTTTTGACAGGAATACCCCGGCCATTATCGACAACAGTTACTGAGCCTTCGTCATTAATCATGATAAGCACATTATCGCAGAATCCAGCCATTGCTTCATCAATGCTGTTGTCAACCACTTCATATACAAGATGGTGCAGGCCTCTCTGGCCTGTGGAACCTATATACATGCCAGGCCTTTTCCGTACAGCGTCAAGACCTTCCAGGACTTTTATATCTTTTGCATCATAGCTTGAACGTTTTGCTTCGACCAAAAAACTCACCTCTCAAAAAACCGGAATCCGGTTCTTATACAAAAATAAAGAGCAATAAGTACCCGATAATGCATCAGAAAACTTACTTATCACCCTTTAACTTTTCCAAGTATAAAATATTTCAATACATTCAGAAAAAACTAAACTTTTATAGTATTATACCATAATCTGTATTTTTTTTTGTCTATAATTTTTGTCTGGAAAATATAAAAAATATTATTTATTTTTGCTTTCTCAGTTTCTTAAAAGTATTTATAAGGCCATTTGTGGAGCTGTCATGGGATTCTACCGGGTCATCGCCAGCCAGTTCGGGCAGTATTTTTTTCGCAAGTTCCTTGCCAAGCTCCACTCCCCACTGGTCAAAGCTATATATGTCCCAGATGATTCCCTGAACAAATATTTTATGCTCATACATCGCTATAAGACTTCCAAGAGTATACGGGGTAAGCATTTTAAACAGTATTGAATTTGTGGGACGGTTGCCTTTGAACTGCCTGTAGGGAGCTATTTTTTTTATTTCTTTATCACTTAAACCTGCAGCCTTGAGCTCTTTTAAAACTTCATTTCGAAATTTCCCTTCCATCAAAGCCTGAGTCTGTGCAAAGAAATTTGCAAGAAGTATCTCATGATGATCACCAATAGGATTATGGCTGATTGCAGGGACAAGAAAATCACACGGAATGATTTTTGTCCCCTGATGGACCAACTGGTAAAAAGCGTGCTGCCCATTAGTGCCCGGTTCTCCCCATATTATGGGACCGGTCTGATAGCCTATCTCCATGGCATTGCGGTCCATATATTTGCCGTTGCTTTCCATATCTGCCTGCTGCAGATATGCGCAAAACCTGTGCATATACTGGTCATATGGTAAAATCGCCTGGGTCTGGCAATTAAAAAAATTGTTATACCATACTCCAAGAAGCGCAAGAATCACTGGAATGTTTTTTTCAATCGGGGATTGCCTGAAATGCCTGTCCATGGCATGTCCACCTTCAAGCAGGCTTTTAAAATTTTTAAAACCTATATAGCATGCAATCGAAAGCCCGATTGCTGACCAGAGGGAATACCTTCCACCTACCCAGTCCCAGAAGACAAACATGTTTTGGCCGTCTATGCCGAATTCTTTAACAGCATCGATATTTGTTGATATTGCAACAAAATGTTTTTTTATATATTCTTCC
>CAYGYY010000093.1:0-6909 GCA_964354265.1 uncultured Actinomycetota bacterium | reverse complement strand
TAAAAACCAATATTTTTTTTCATCCTGATAATTTTAAAGTTTATTCCACCTTTAATAACAGCAGGCGCGGAATTATTTAGGACTATTTTAGCTTTAAGGCCTTCTATCCTTAAAAGAGTATCGTCTGCAGAGTTGTTGTCGATAATAGCAAGGAACCATTTTTTATAATCTGAGGCGATTATTGAGTTTATGCAATTTTCAATATAATCTCTACTGTTATAAGTTACTACTACAATCAGTGTTTCGATATTCATCTGGTATCATTTAATCAGAATTATATTAATATTACCAAGTCCCGCATGATTTATGATGAAGCGCTTACTTACTGGCCCGCCTGATTTTCAGACTGCTCTACAGGTTTTTTACTTTTTGATATTTTCCTCTTCAGGATCTTTAGGTATGCGTACATCCTGTATGCAAACCCTTTCTTTAGGATTGCCTCAAGCTCGCTTATGCGACTGTCTCTTTCTGAAATCATCAGCGCCTGCCTATGGGTTATTGCCTGGAGGTTTTTCAGCGCCTCTTCCCTGTCAAAGGAAAAAACAGGTCTTTTGCCTTTATCGGGTGAATAACCCGGGTCGCTTGCCCATTCCTGGAGTTTTTCCGTTGTTACAGTATAATTAAAATTCTTGAGCCCATATTGCTGTCCTCTTTTTCCGGTGTTTCTGACTTCCTCCCGTGTATCAGCAAGTGAAAGGATGGTTTTAGCAAGGCCTTTGCTGTCACCGGCTTTAAAAGTATAACCAAGCTTTTCCCTTTCAATAATTTCTGTAAGCTCACACACATTCGAAGAAAGAATGCAGAGACCGGCTCTCATCCAGTCAAGCAGCCTGTTTTTACTGCCAAGCCTTACCTCGTATATGTCCTTGTCAATATTTATACCGATATCTGCTTCGAGATAATAGCCTGGAACATCGTTTCCCGGTACCCAGCCTCTCATTATAAAGTTATTATTGAATCTGGAGCTTTCAATCATTGATAGAAACCGTGGGTATGTCTTATTATCCTGTTCGGGGATTTCCCCACCGGTTGAAACAAATTTAATTGAAGGGTTTTTTCCAAAAACAATCTCAAGAGCATCAAATAGAGTATCCACATCTGTCCATGTATTATACCCGCCGGTCCATAAAATGACAAAATCCTTTTCTTCAATACCATCAAAGCCCCTTATCACATTTTTTCCATGCCTGAACAATTCACCGGGCATTCCACATGGAATTGCGCATGAAAAGTCGTAGCCTGCAGTATGCCTGTTCAGCCTGCCTACAGCCCCGAGCTCGCCTGCCAGCGCATATTCCTGGCGTTTGGAAACACAGGAAAAAAAATCAGCAGTTGTAATTATTGCATATTCACTGTTCCAGTAGTGGAAAAGACAGCTGTCATCCTCATCAATAAATGCTCTTGCCTGTGCTTCAGCCATTACATGCCCGAAAAGATCAGCCCAGAAAGGCACAGAACCTGATTTTCTAATTTCATCGAGACCTGCCAGCCTTGCAGCAATATAAGAAGGATAAAAGCTGCATCCAATGATACAGTCCGGTTTAAATTCAGAATAGATTCTCTTTAAGGTATCCAATTTATCGAAATCATCTTTATTTAAAATATTATACTCAAAACCGGGCAGACTGATTTCTTTGATGAAGTTATTGCCTTTCAGATTGTCGCCTTTAAGATGGGCAGGCATTTCTTTATTGCCCGTGCTGCCGGTTATCTGTGTAACATTTATTTGAAAATCCTTTCTGAATATGGATTCAAAACTATTATCATACGCAGAAGGGATAGCATAACAGCAAACACATAATTTATGTCCCTGTTTTAAAAGCGGTTCAACAAACTGCCAGGTCCTTATTCCAGTCCCATACACTTTTCTGTCGTTTTCAAATGGCAATGGGCTCATCCCAAGAAGCATTATTTTTTTAGTTTTTTTGGGTAATATTTTATTGTCTGATATTTTTTCCAACTTAGTAAAATCCATTAAAATTTTAAATCAGCTGATTTAATAAGTTTGATTTGAATTTTTTTTTATTATATATTTAGCTAATTATAAAAACAATAAAACGAAAAAACACAGCTTTATGAAAACAATAATAATTATACTGGTTGTATTGTTTGCCTTTGTCAGCATTTTTTTTACAGTTATGCTGGTAAAAAGCGTAACATCAGGTAAACAAAAAGAAGATACACCTGTTGAAACTGCCGCAGAAACTGAAGAGCCTCCGGAAACATCAGCTCAGACTTTAGAAACTGCTGAGCAGACACCGGAAGAAACCGGTGACCAGTCCAGTGAAAATATAGAAAAAATCGAAATGTTTCTTGATGGTGACAGGGAAAATGGCATTTACATGGGTGATGCTGATTATAACCTTCCTTCTGAAGATGCTGCATCTATTTATGGGCAGGATTTTGGGGATTTCGGGTTTGAGCTTATATTTGATACAGAAGACTACCCTTTTGAACCCGGCTCAACGCATAGCTTATATATCTATACCTATATCCCTGCATATGGTTGGGAGTATACAAGAAAAGAAATAGTCATCCCGGGTGAACCTCCTGTATCGGATACCATTAAAATGTCTCTTGAAGGCATGGGCGAAGGTGATGCTATAGCCGAAGAAGAACTAAAAGATGTCCTTATAAAAGGCTGGGCAGCAGATTTAAATGTTTCTGAAAATACCGGAATAAGCAAAGTCGAAGTCTTTCTTGACGGACCCAGGAATTTCGGTAAATTTCTTGGAGATGCAGATTATGGTCTTGAAAGGGTCGATGTTGGAAATGCTTATGGAAATTCAAACTATAATAACAGCGGCTACATGTTTTCTTTTGATGCAAGCAATCTTGAGCCGGGTTCAACCCATAAGATATATGTTTATGCCTACTCGCCTTCTGGAGCATTCCAGTATCTTACAAATGATATAACAATCGAGGGAGATCTTCCTGAGCCTAACACTGTAGTTAAAGCTGATACAAAATTTGGCGAAGATTATATGGAGGTATCAGGATGGGCTATCAATAAAGAATATATATCGGAAGGAGTCCCGAGGTCACTTGATATCGAATATAGCCTTAAAAAGATAGTTTTTGTATCAAATAAAAGCGGCAATGAGGATATCTGGAGCATGAATCTTGATGGAAGTGAGCTTACCCAGCTTACGACAAACAGCAGCAGTGATGTATATCCGGCAATATCACCTGACGGCAAAAAAATATCCTATGCTTCACAGGTAGGCAATGCATGGCAATTATTTACAATGAACTGGGACGGCACCGATAAAAAACAGGTGACATCCCTGCCTTATAGAACCGGTTATCCTTCGTGGTCCTTTGACGGAAGATATCTGGTATTTGAAATGTTTATAGATGAAAACTGGGAAATATATATTATGGAAAATGATGGCAGCAATATTAAGAGGCTTACAAAAAATCCTGGCATTGAGGACTGGCACCCTTACGCGCATCCATTTGAATATACCGTTATATATGAGTCAGGATATTCCGGCAGCGAACAAATCTGGGAAATCGGAATGGATGGAGAAAATAATGACCGTATTTCTGATGAAGAACGGAACTACAGGGTTCCAAAGTATTCAATCGACGCCAGATTTATAACGTTTATGGGTTATGATGGTGACGGCATAGAGCAGGTCTATGTCATGGATAGTGACGGAGAAGACATTAATCAATTAACATCCACACCGGATGGGGCCCGGCTTCCATGCTTTTCGCCTGACAATAAACTTATAACTTTCAATACCAAAGCCAATGCTGAAATATTTATTATGAATACCGACGGCTCAGACAAAAGACAGATCACAAGTATTCCCGGTGAAGATTCCTGCGCAGTATTTATGTACCAGGCAGCAGAATAATATAATATAGGCCAGAATTACCAGCTATGAAGACGGTTCAATGTCTTCATTGCTAAAAATAACCTCATGCTTAAGTTTTCTTTTAAAAACTAGCCTGACTGAAGCTCCAAGAGCAAATCCCAGCCACATCGCCCACACAACCTGCCTGGAAAAAAAGTAAAACATTAACTCGGCGGCAGTGGTGTTTGCACCAAATAGTCCCGCAGAAATTGAGTTTGAAATATTCCCCAGGGATAAAATAAGAAAAATAAAGGGCAATATCCCTACAATCAGTGCAATCCTGTAATCAAAAAAGCTTTTTACAGCCTGGATCCTTGTAAGCAGGGATACAATAAGCCCTATAAGAAAACTAACTATTACAAGTATGAGGAGCCTGAGAAAGTTCAAAAAACCGCTTGCGACATTTCCTCCAAAAAGGGCAAGTATATTGTCATAATAGGCATAAAGCAGAAAATACAAGAATGCATTTATAAAAGAAAAAATTATTAAAAAGACTCTCACTACTAAAACACTCCTGTTTTAAGTTTATTCCTCTAACTCTTAAGAATCTGACGGATTTTTAAGTATTTAACATGTTTATACCATGAAATTTCTTTAAAACCAAGAAATTCTTAAGGAGCCCCGGGTTTTTAAATAAATGTGCAAATAATTTTTTTTAAAGCAGGTATTTTTGTATTACAATAATTATATTTTTAGTTTAAAATTTTAAAACCATGGATATATTAGTTACAGGCGGGGCTGGATTTATCGGCTCTCATATTTGCGAAAAACTGCTGGGTAAAGAAAACCGGGTTATCTGCATGGATAATTTCAATGATTACTACGACCCCGGAATAAAAGATTCCAATATTGCTGCTTTGTTAAACATAAAAGGCTTCTCGCTTTACAGGGATGATATATTAAACAGGGAAATCCTGGATAAAATATTTACAAAACATAAGATCAGTCTTGTAATACATATGGCAGCGCGCGCAGGCGTAAGGCCTTCAATAAATAATGCCCTGCTTTACGAAGAGGTAAACATAAAAGGTACAGTCAATCTCTTGGAATGCTGCAGAAAATTTAAGGTGGATAAGTTTGTTTTTGCATCTTCCTCATCTGTTTATGGCGGTAATAAAAAAATCCCTTTCTCTGAAACAGATAATGTCGATCATCCTGTCTCTCCTTATGCTGCTACAAAAAAAGCGGGCGAGCTGGTATGTTATACTTACAGCAAGCTTTTTAATATCGGAGTTTTCTGTTACAGGTTTTTTACCGTATACGGCCCCAGGCAGAGACCTGAAATGGCAATATACAAGTTTACGGAAAGCATACTCACACAAAAACCTGTCGAGATCTTCGGGGACGGAACCAGCTCAAGGGACTACACTTTTATAGATGATATAACTGATACAATAATTGACAATCTCGATAATATAAATGGTTATGAGATTTTTAATCTTGGAGATTCAAAGCCGGTAAAACTCAAACAGCTTATAAATCTAATCGAAAACGAGACTGGTAAAAAAGCGATCATAAAATATTCGGATTTCCAGGCTGGCGATGTCTTTATTACATATGCAGATATATCAAAGGCCAAGAAAATGTTAAAATATAATCCAAAAATACTAATAAATGATGGAATAAAAAAATTTGTTGGTTGGTATATTGAAAAATATTGCAACAATAATAAATAGTATCTTATATATATTCTATGAATAAACAGGGAATTTATCTAAAAAAAGCAAACCTGACAGGTAAGGGTTCAATGCCTGAATCAAAAAATAAAGCAGGCAACCAGGAAACAATCAATATATCCCTGGTTATCCCTGTATATAATGAAGAGGAAAACATAGGCCACCTCCATAGCAGTCTTTCATCTGTACTTGAAAAACTGGGTAGAAGCTATGAAGTGATTTTTATAGATGACGGCAGCAGCGACAATTCTTATGAAAAACTTACAGAAATACATAATAAAAACAAAAAGTTTAAAGTCATAAGGTTCAGGCGGAATTTCGGGCAAACGCAGGCTATGAGAGCCGGATTTGATAATGCAAGGGGCGAGATCATAATAACCCTTGATGCGGACCTGCAAAATGACCCCGCAGATATACCGTTATTACTTGAAAAGATCGAAGAAGGTTATGATATTGTAAGCGGATGGCGGAAAAACCGGCAGGACAGGATGCTGTCAAGAAGAATGCCGTCTGTTATTGCAAACAGGCTTATATCAAGACTTTTTAATGTTCATATCCATGACTACGGATGCACTTTAAAAGCCTATAGAAAAGATATCCTTGATAACATTGAACTGTATGGGGAAATGCATCGTTATATACCTGCGGTCGCAAGCTGGATGGGAGTAAAAATCACTGAAATATCTGTAAACCACCATGCAAGAAAGTATGGGAAAGCCAAATACGGCATTTCAAGGACAGTAAGGGTAATAATTGACATAATAACTATAAAGTTCTTACTTACATATTCAAAAAAACCAATGCAGATATTCGGGCTGGTCGGGGTCGTTGCAACTATAATTGGTTTTATTCTTGCTGTCTGGCTCATCATTGAAAGAGTATTCTTTGAGACACCGCTTTCCACAAGGCCCCTGTTTATGATTTCAATCTTTATAATCCTTGGCGGTATACAGTTCATAACTATGGGGCTTCTTGGAGAAATAATGATGAGGACTTACCATGAAGGAACTGGAAAACCTACTTATGTTATAAAGGATTTTCTTGACAAATAACCTTGCCCATGGAAATAATGCCGCACAGGACGTTTCCCTTTTTATAATGCTGTCTTTGTTAAAAGGTTATAAATGACAAGAACCAAAACAATAATATACCTTTTACACACTTATTTCTCCTACATTTCAGGTAAAATAAAGACCGGTTACCCTCCCCTGAAATTGTGGATAGAAACCAGTTCAAGATGCAACCTGGCATGCGGTATATGTTTGAATAAAGATCTTGAACAAAACCAGAAAGGTGACATGGATTTTAATCTCTACAGAAAGATTATTGATGAGGCCAAAGATTTTGTGTTTGAAGTAAACCTTTTT
>CAYGYY010000092.1:0-7227 GCA_964354265.1 uncultured Actinomycetota bacterium | reverse complement strand
AACCCAAAGCCAATATCAAAATGTCAGGTTTTTCACTTTTAATTATGGCTGGCGTAACCAATTTATTCAGCGATATCTTTACCGCATTTTTTTTTAACTGGCGTAAAAGCCACTTAAATAATTCTGTCTCATCAGTTTTAAAATCCTGTTTGGTGCTTTCAATGATATGCCCGCCCAGCCTATTTTCTTTTTCAAAGAGGGTTACCTGGTGGCCAATTAATGCAGCCAGTCTTGCTGCTTCCATGCCGGCAATACCTCCTCCCGCAACCATTACTTTCACGGGCTTTTTTGTCCTGGATATCCTGATACGGCTCTCCTGTCCACAGGCAGGGTTTACTTCGCACCTTATTGCGCAGCCAGGATAAAACCTGGATATGCATCCCTCATTGCCCCTTATGCATGGCCTTATGTCACCCTCCCGGTTTTCTGCAAGTTTTTTCGGCATATATGGGTCTGCAATAAGCGCCCTGCCGAAAGCTACCAGATCTGCATCCCCCTTATTCAATACCTGTTCAGCCATTACAGGGCTCAATGAACCCACGGCTATAACAGGTATTTTTACAGCTTTTTTCATTTTGCCGGCAAGAGGGATTAATTGTCCGGCAGGCTCATAAGTCGGAGCGACTGCCCAAAAACCGGGGCTTTCATATATGCCGGCAGAGACATTTATATAATCTATATATTGTTGTATTAAAACAACGAAGCTACACGCCTCTTCAGGTTCGAGGCCGCCCTCTATAAATTCGGAAGCGCTTATACGGTAGCCGACTATAAAGTCTTCGCCAACTTTATCCCGGATCTTATGTATTATATTAGCCGCAAAGCGGCCCCTGTTTTTAAGGCTGCCACCATATTCGTCTTTACGCAGATTTGTCAGCGGCGAAAGGAAAGAACAGATAAGGTATCCGTGGGCGCCATGGACCTCTATGCCATCAAATCCTGCCAGCTTTGCGCGTAATGCTGCTTCTGCAAAGGCATCTTCTATCTCAACTATCTCATCTATGTTTAAGGCCCTGGGTATTCGTTGCGTAACACTGCACATTACGGCAGAAGGCGCAACAGCTTCATAAATAGTTGCCCCCTGCCTTGCCTGTCTGCCTCCATGGCTTAGCTGTATTATTGCCAGTGCGCCATAGTCCTTTATAGCTTCTGCCAGGAGATTTTTCCCTGCTATTAAATGGTCGGAATAAAGCCCTGAAGAACTTAGAGATGAGCGGCTGGAAACATTATCCACAAATGTGTTTTCAACTATTATTGTCCCTGCACCGCCTTTTGCCCTTTGGGCATAATAATATATCATGTCCTGTGTAACATCCCCGGATATTGTGCTTAAACGGGTTTCCATGGGCGCCATGACTATCCTGTTTTTTGCATTCTTGTTTCCAATAAATATTGGTTCAAGTAATTTCTGCTTCATGATCACTGTTCTTTCTATTTTTTACAGATCATCAGTATTAAAGGTATCGCCCTCTTCTAAAGTTCCAGTGTTAAAGCCTTTATAAAACCATTTCTGCCTTTGCTCAGAAGTTCCATGGGTAAAGCTGTCGGGTACAATGTAGCCCATTTGCTCTCTTTGAATACGGTCGTCCCCCACTGCGCTGGCTGCATTTAGCGCTTCTTCAATGTCGCCCTGTTCAAGGTAGTTGTATTTGTTTACATAATGGCTCCACACCCCTGCCAGATAGTCAGCCTGCAGTTCAAGGCGAACAGATAAATCGTTTGCCTCGGCCTGGCTTAGCCTTGACTGTGCTTCTGTTACATCATCCATAATGCCCAGGACTTTTTGTATGTGGTGCCCTACTTCATGAGCAATTACATATGCCATTGCAAAATCCCCGGGGGCGTTAAATCTATCCTGGAGCTCCTTATAAAAGGCCAGGTCGATATAGACTTTCTGGTCAGCAGGGCAATAAAACGGCCCTGTAGAAGAGCCTGTCGCCCCGCATGCAGACTGGACATAATCTGTATATAACACAAGGCCCGGGTAGGCATAGTCCATGCCGTTTGCGGCAAAGATCTCTGTCCATACATCTTCTGTATCAGCAAAAACTACTTTAACAAACTGGGCAAGCTCATCCTCCTGTGGCGTTGGCTGGTAAGTGGAATCGGCTGCAGAGCTTGTAATCTGGGTATTATTAAGGGTGCTGGAGATATCGCCAATGTTACCACCACCGCAATAAGTAAGTAGAAGCACGATTACTATTGCTATTAAGCCTGCGCCGCCGCCTAATCCACCAATAGCGGCGCCCCTTACCCTGGTGCCTCTTCTGTCTTCAACATTTGAGCTTTGTCTTCTTCCCTGCCATTTCATAGTTTTATCTCCCTGAATGCAAAGATTATCCGGATGTTTTATGATTCTGATAATATTATATCAGAAAGCAGATATAAAAAATTTACAGGTACCTGTAAGTATAGTTTATACAAAAGTAGAAGAACAATTTTTATTTTATTGGCTACCAATATATAATTTAAAGAAATATATAATTTTAATTTTTTATAAGTTTTAAAATCATTAATAAAAAATAACACATACCATGTCTGCTGTAACATCAAACACTGAAATTGCGAACTTCCTCAGGAATATCCTGAAAGAAGAAGGATATAAAATTAAGGGTAAAAAAGGCCTTGCTATGCTTGGCCCAGACATTAAAGCCACCAAAGACAAGGAAGTCTTTTATATCGAAATAGCTGGTTCTGATGCCAGGGGATTGGAAATCACAAACGATTTTTATGAAGCATTCTTTCAAGCAGTATCAAGGTTAAACAACAAAGACTGCAGGCACTGCATAATAGTGGTGCCTGAAAGCTTGCGAAAAATGCTGCATATCAGGGCAAAAATATACAAAGTTGCCTGGGAGAGGATTGCGAAAGTCTTTCCTGAACTTGAAATCTGGCTAGTGGATGTTAAGAATAAACAATACCTGAAGACAGCCTGGATTTCCTGGATAAAGCAAAAATCCTAAAGGATAAAATATTCTGGACTAAAATGGATTTGCTGATATAAAATTATTCTATTTATAAAATCATAAAAATAAGGCATAAAGAGGCGCCTTCTTTGAATACGCAAATTCTAGACTCAATTCCAATGTGGGCAATATACCCCTTGAGCGTATTGGCACTGCTGGCTTTTCTGGAAGCAGGTTACTGGTTAGGTAAATTCCTGAAGCGGAAGTCTGCTGGAGCCATACAATACTCAATCACGGGACCTGTTACGGGAATATGTGGATATGCGCCTGGCAGCAATAGACCCGGCTGATATAGAGATGGCAATAACCAGGTCAGAAGAGATACATAAAGAATTGTGGAATATTGCAGAGCCTCTTGTTATTGAGAACCCTACTCCTATTAATGCACTTTATATAGACAGTTTAAATAAAGTGATAGATATGCATACCGAACGCTTGGTCATCAGTCTGCAGGTACGGGTTCCCCCTTTTTTAGTGCTGGGCATGTATGTAGTTGGTTTTTTTACAATGTTATTAATAGGCATACATGGGGGATATATTGGAAACCGGAATTTTATTGCCCAGCTAGTACTGGTACTGATTTTAGCGATGGTATTTTATTTAATAATTGATCTCGACCGTGCTCAACAGGGACTGCTGCGGGTACCGCAGGGGGCTTTGATTAAGCTCCAGCAAAGTTTGAGTCCATGAAAGCATCCCGGATTTAAACAGGAGAAATTGAAAAAATGAAAAAATATGCAACACTTTTAGTTCTTTCTCTTGCAACATTTGTTCTGGTGATCGATACAACCATGATGAATGTCAGCATAGGATATATTGTAAGGGATCTAAATACCACTGTTGAAGGTGTGCAGACCGCCATTACATTATACACATTGATAATGGCTTCAACCCTTATCCTGGGGGGAAAACTTGCAGACAGGTTTGGCGCAAAGAAAACATTTTTAATTGGAATAATAATATATGGTATTGGCACCACTATAGCTGCGCTTAGTCCCAATCTTGCAATATTAATACTGGGCTGGTCGGTACTTGAGGGTTTTGCAGGAGCCTTGCTGCTGCCTGTAACAATATCATTAATATTAATTAATTATACAGGCAGGGATAAAGTATTTGCCCTGGCTGTCTGGGGCGCAATTTTTACTTCAGGTATTGCAATAGGGCCAATTCTTGGCGGGATTTTTGCAACATATGCCTCATGGCGATGGGGATTTGGACTGGAAGCAATAATTGTCATAATAATAATTATACTTGCCCCTTTTGTGATAAAGAAAAGCAAACCGGCAAGAAGATTCAAAATCGATTTTTTTGGCGCGGTCCTGGCAGCAGCCGGGTTTGCATCAATTGTTTATGGCGCGCTGGTTTCCGGGGAGTATGGGTGGTGGTGGGCCAAAAAACCATTTATGATAGGTAGTCTTGAAATAGCCCCATTCGGTTTATCGATTACTCCTGTTTTAATATTTATAGGAAGTGTTTTTATTGTGTTCTTTTTCTTATGGATAAGAAGGCTGGAAAAGAGGGGTGGGGAGCCGCTTGTATCGTTTTCTGTTGTAAAAAATAAGCAGTTTATTTCAGGTACTTTAGTAAATTCTTTACAGAACGTATGCCTTATGGGCATATTGTTCATAACGCCGTTTTATATGCAGGCAGTATTGAAATATGATGCTATAACATCCGGCCTGGCCTTAATGCCTCTGGCCTTAGCTATTGTTGTCTTTTCTCTTGTGTCTCCACGGTGGGGAAACAGGATAGCGCCAAGATATTTAGTCCAAATTGGAATAATACTGGCTGTAATCGGACTCGTGCTGACTGCAGCTATGCTGAGGTTTGAACTATCTATGATTCATATCCTGCCCGGGTTTTTAATATATGGTACAGGTAATGGACTTATTCTTGCTTTTATTACCAATTTGACCATGGAGCCTGTGCCCAATGAAAAAAGCGATGAGGGAGCCGGCTTCAGGAATTCCATTACCAATCTTGGTTCATCTCTAGGCACTGCTATAGTAGGGTCATTATTTATTGCCTTTTTTCTTGCCAGTATTGTCACCGGTGTTAATGAGAGCCCGGCTTACAGTGACGCGGTTAAAGATGATGTGAGCATATTATTAACAGAGAGTGTAAATCAGATGGAGACTGCTGAGCTTCAGCAGGAAGCACAAAAGATAAAAGAAGATTTTACAGAAGAGCAGCTTTCTGAGCTTAATGTTATCCTGGAAGAATCTGCTGTTAGCGGCCTGAAGAAGGTCTATATTGCTATGAGCTGTTTTTTGGGAGTGGGCTTGATTTTTTCATTTTTATTGCCGAAAAAGAAATTTTCAAGTGATATGAAATGATGCAGATAATTTGACTGCATCGGTAGATTTGATATTAACAGTATATTAATCTGAAAGTAAACAAAAATTGAAAAAAATATTTATAACAGTTATCGCAGCAATCGTATTAATCTCCCTGATTTTAGCCGGCTGCGCCCAGAGCAGTACTTCAGGCGAGATAACTGAGGCAGATCTTGCAAATCTTGAATATCAAATAGACATTACTCCAAGCGGTGTTGCCCAGCTTCAAAATGGCAGCTATAGCGAGGAAGCAGCGCCTGGTTCAGCTTCCAAAATAGAAGTAAGATTAACACAATATATTGCTTATGGGGATTTAAATAGCAATGAAACAGAAGATGCTTCAGTCATATTATTATCTGACGGCGGAGGCAGCGGTTTATTTTATTATGTTGCTGCAGTAATGAATGAGGATGAGGGCCTCAAGAGTACAAATTCATTGTTTTTAGGAGATAGAATTGAGATGAAAACCATCTCTATTGATTCCGGCCTCATTAAAGTTGAATACCTTGACAGGACCCTGGAGCAGGCATATACAGACAAGCCAACTGTTGAAGTAACCAAAACATTCGAAGTCCGGGATGGTACCCTGGCAATGGTTTCGGAATAAAGATGGGATGCCTGAATCCTGAAAGATATAAAAAAAAGATAATAAAAATGGAGGAATTATATCTATAACTCCTCCATTTTTATATATCCAGCTTTTATTCTTAAATGATAAAAATTATACTTCAGTTTTTCCCAGACGGTGCCTGTTAGTGTAGCCGCCACCAGCATAAGAAGAGACATCAAGCGCTATTCCTACTCCAAGCCACAGCCAGTCCCAGCCATATATTCCAGTTGTAGGCGACCAGACAATTAAATACATTATCATTGTAAATGGTGCAAACAATAACATTACAATAGGCAGAAACCATCCCTTAAATGCAGCGCTAAACAACGCAGGACTAAATAACCACCAAACAAATAGTGCAAGTCTAGGCCCAAATACCACGAACGATGTCAATATACAACACATACAACCCCCCCCAGAGATACCTATACTATAATATTGAGATAAATTTAATCAAATATTGGTTTTTTAGTCAATATAATAATCATCTATTGTCATTTATATTATTTAAGAATGGTTCCTTAAAGAAAAACATATATTAGACTTCATTTTCACATAATTTGTTTTTGTGTGTATTAAATTATGGAAATATTGGCAAGAAGATTAATATTTAAATTTTAATTGTATTAAAAATGTTAAAGTTATATTATTATCCCAATATTTTATAATCATTTGTTAAAGGAGGGAAAAATGGCTGATAATGAAGAAGCAGTAAAATCAGGTGGACCTGAAGCCTCAGATGCAAGAAGATCTAAAATGCAGGGACCATGGTGGGCAATACTGATAGCAGGAATAGTAGCGCTTATATTCGGCTGTGTTATAATTGCATGGCCTCTGATGTCGCTGTATTACTTGAAAATCTTTTTCGGCTTATTCGCTATTATAATTGGACTTGTAGCAATGATAAGGTCTTTTACTCTTATCAAGAAAACAAAAACCTGGTGGATAATGCTGCTTGAAGGAATACTTGGCATAATAATAGGTATTTGTGTATTTGCATGGCCGGGCTCTACATTAATATTTATAGTCTACTTTATAGCAGCATGGTTGCTCATTACAGGAATTTCAGCAATCGTTTCAGGAAGCAATGCAAAGAGCGGTCTTGTTATCACCTGGGGCGTGTGTTCTATGCTTTTGGGCTTATTTATTTTCTTTAGGCCCCCATTCTATGCCGCCATGACACTTGTAATATTTTTAGGATTTTTTGCTATCTTTAGAGGTATTGCAATGATAGCAGAATCAATTGCATATAAGGTTGCTGCCAGCAGGGCGGAACAGGCCGCAATAGATGCTCAGGCTGCAGCAAAAAAATGAT
>CAYGYY010000091.1:0-7303 GCA_964354265.1 uncultured Actinomycetota bacterium | reverse complement strand
TCTTATAGATGACATATTTGGTTAAGCATAAAATTTAAGGCTTTCTTTAAATGGTTAATTATAAATATTTACCAGTCCACATGGATTTAATTTATTGCAATTTTGACACTCCTTGTAACTTATGACTTTATTGACAAATGATAAAAAGATCATTTATCTTTGTCTTTCTAAATCCTTTATTCTGAATATAACAATTTTTTCTACCAATTATTTGCTAAATCTTAAATCTCTAAATCTTTAATTTTAATTCTTTATTGATGGCATAAGCAGTAAAGCCGCCAAACCCGCTATTAATTATAAGCCATGGGAGTCCAAAATAAGCCACTCCCAGAAAAGATCCTGGTTCAACTGGAGAAACAGGAAGGGGTATTTTATAACAGAAACGAAGAACAATAAAAATCAGCACAAAATTAGCGATAGCTATAATTATGCCCATAATTATGGATTTTAATTTTAAGCTGATTTTTACAGGTAAATATTTATATGTTATATCTGCAGAAAGTCCTATTAAAAGGCCAATGATAGACCAGACAAAAACAGCCCAGACTCCCTTTAAATTTTGGACTGATAACCATTCATAATAATACTCGACAAAAAAACCTATTATCGCATAGGGCAGGAAAATAAGAGTCCCAATACCAAAATTCTTAAATATAAAAATTGGCAAGATTACAATAATTGCAACAAAATAGCCAATCATATAAATAAAAAACATGCCGACTCCCCAGACCTGACCCATCCTACCAAATCCAACTGTTGCCTCTCCTGCAAAAAAATCAAAGAAGTAAGTCCCAAGAGCATAAATTATCGTCAGCAGAAATCCGAATAATATAATAGTCTGCAACCTGTTAAGCCTCCAGGTATATTGGCTATTTTTATCCATAAAATCCCCGTTTCTTTAAGTTAATGACCCTATAATAATTCTTAATAGATATTTTACTTTTACTTATAGAAAAAGAAAATGGAATTACAGAACCTGGAGAAGGTATGTTACAAGGAAAATGCACTTTATAGGTTTAGCATGGATTGTTGTAAATTATGGATTTTTTAAGATAAATATTATCTTTAATATATCCAAGGGCAATGGCAATAAAAGCAATTTTTGCCAATATCTCCTAATAGCTCAGAAATAAGTATTGTATAACAAAAACAAATAACTGGTCTATAAAATCAGTATTATTTCACAAAAAATATTTTTTTCATTCTTTAATGATACTATCCTTAATTCAAATAATATTTATTGTTAAGAAACAATGTATTGAATGACTTAAATAAAAGTAAGCAATCTATAAATAAATCACTCTCTATTAGCTCTTCGGGAGTTTCACATAAACGCTTATTGATGGTAATAATTACTTTTTTTCCAGATATTGTATAAGAATAATTTTTCATTATTTTAACTTTATTTATTGGATAAAAATATTTTTAAATTTAATTTTACAATTTTTCAGTCAATTTAAGAATTAATAAGACTGCATCATAAATTTTTTCTGATATAAGGATACCTGGGATATTTATAATCTCATCTATATGTTTTTTACCATGTCCAGTTAACAGGAACATACTTTTCATTCGTGTTCTGCTGCCTATTTCCACATCAGAAGGATGATCGCCAACAATATAGGACTCTTTTAGATCCAAATTATATTTTTTACTGGCAATATCTATAAAATATGTTTTAGGTTTACGACATATACAATTATCATATTCTGTGTGCGGGCAGTAAAATACCTCTTCTATTCTTATGCCTTCCTTGTTTAATATGCTAAGATATTCTTTATTAAATTTTAAAAAATCTGCTTCTGTAAAATTACCTTTTCCAATCCCAGCCTGATTGGTAATTATAAATAAAAGAAATTTCTCCTGCAGTAGTTTTAATGCATCTATTGCGCCTGGTATGAACCTAAGTTTTTCAACAGTATATAAATCTCCAATATCTTCATTTATTGTACCATCCCGGTCCAGGAAAACTGCTCTTTTAACTTTTAAATCATTCATTTATTGTAATAATATACTTTGATACTATAAAAGGGAAAATTATTTTATCTTAAAATCTATCTAATTCATAGAAAAAATTGTTAAAAAAACTCGGGTTATAAAAGAACATTTTTGCAATCAGTTACAATTTTAGTTTAAAGCTCCTAATTGCATTATTATCTGTAAATAAAACATTTTTATTATTTACGTCTTAATGAAAAAACAACTCAAATGGAGAAAGGAAAAATCATGAGTAAGATTATATTGATTGTTGTCGGAGTAATTATGGCTATACTGGGAATTCTTGCACTTTTTCCAATGATGACTCCGGGTTTATGGTTATCTGTAGTTTTAATAGTAATAGGAATTGTAAGCATAATTTTAGGTTTTCTGGATAAAAGCAAAAATATAGTAAAAGAAGAAGTAAAAGAGATTAAACAAGAAGAACAAGAAGAGAATAAAATAAAAAACAATATATTTTAAAATATTTGGTAAAAAAGCAGCCATTCAAGGTATTTTACAATATCTTTGCTTTCATTAAATTTCTTATATAGTTGAATATAATCATTGTTTTCAATATCATATTGATACTATCAATTTAAAAGTTCTTGATGTTCTATTAACCAGGAAACCAAATTTAGCTCTCCATAAAAAAGAGCACAATCATCCAACCTTGGAATTAATATCATATATAGATGGAAAAATATGAAAAGGATAATACTTTTTAGGTTTCATGAAAATCCCCTTATATGCAAAAACAGATTGAAACTAATTCTAAAATTTAATCCTGAAATTCAAATATTTGGCTTATATGGTGGGCCAAAAAATAATTTCGCTAAAATCAAGAAAAAATTAAAATATTACATGGAAGATATTTACTGTATTACTGGCAGTAGCCGCTGGATTTGGAAGAATGGGGATCTGGCTTTAAGATCTTGGTATACAGATTATGGTAAGTATATTCCATTTGATATGGTCCACATCATCGAATGGGATCTGGTACTATTTGATTCTCTGGACAATCTTTTTTCCCATATTCCTAAGGATGCTTTAGGCCTTACTTCCTTAGTAAAGTTGAAAGCAATAGAAGATAGATGGCCATGGTCCAGTAATAAAAATAAGAGAAAAGAATTGAATTCTTTAATATGTTTTGTTAGAAAGAATTTTGCATATAGCAAAGAAATGTTTGCTTCTGAAGGTCCTGGTATGTGCCTACCCAAGCAATTTTTAGAAAAGTATTCCATGACAAACATTCCTGAATTATCTAATGAGGAGGTAAGAGTCCCATTATTCGCACAAATTTTTAATTTGAAATTAATTAATACTAATTTTAGTAAAGGATGGTTCAATAAAGACAATGAAAGGTTTTTTAATTGCAATAGGAAATTTATAAAATTAGAGTTCATAAAAAAGGAAATTTCCAATCCTTCTGGAAGAAGAGCTTTTCACCCATATAAAGGTATTATTGTTTTAAGTCCAATGGATTATTTAATTAAAATAATAATAGATACAAAATATAATTTAAAAGAATGGAAGCTTTGTCTTTATAAATGTTTGAGGTTAATAAAAAAATTTTGTAAGATGAAGCTTTATAAGCAAAGACAAGAAAGTATTAAATGAAAACTGCCCGGAGCTATAATACTATAATGGGTGAATTTATATAGATTATTTAATAGTTTATTTAATGAAAGATTTAGAAAGGAATTTACAAAATGGAAAATATTGTTAACGTGGAATCCAGATCAAAAGAAAATCCTTGGAAATTAAAAACTCCTCCTGGAACATCTGACTATGAAATGTATATAGATGAAAAGGAAGGCAAAAAAATTATAGTTTGCACAGTAGGAAAAACAGTTTTATATTACGATTACCGTAGTATAAATGACCTTTACGAAATGCTTAAAAAACATAATGACTGGATGTTATTAGGTAGTGCGGATGAACAAAAACCGGCAGCAGAAGATACAGTTGAGGCATGGGCTCGTTCTGCTAAAAATCCTATTGGTGGATGGTACGGTTTGAAGAAAGGTTTACGTGGGCGATTTGGTATGTATATTCCTCCCCTAATGGAAGCCTTAGGGCTTGTAGAATTAGAGCACAATCCAAAAAACAATCGGATGAGAGCTAAGTAAAATTAAACAGCGGGTTCTTTTTTTATCTATTTAATAACCTTTTTCTTTGGGAGTTAATAAGCGCAGTCTTTAAACAAACAAATTTTTTATAAAAACTATTTCCTTCAAAAATTGGTTATAATTTTTACTACCTGGGCCAGCAAAGTATATATCGTTTGTTTAAATAAACCTATAAGTTGACTTATCCCTTTTAATAATTCTTAAAATAAGAATCTTTTTATCTTTATCATAAATATCATAAATTATCCTGTATATAAAAAATCTTATCCTATAAGTAAGTGCAAAACCTTTTATTTTTCTGACTCCATAAGATCTTGGGTTTATTGATAAACAATCAATTGTGCCGACAAGTTCATTAAAGTTTTTTAACTTGCTTTTTAAATCATTGAGATCTCTTTCAGCAGATGGTGATATTCCGATTGTATATTTTTCCATAAATGTCAGCTACAGATTTTTTTTAACTTCGTTCCAGGATTTTGCACCACTTGATTTGGCCTCTTCCCGGCTGTTTTTAATAAGAGGTGCAAGCTCTAAATCTTCCTGACTTTCAATCCACTCAACAACTGCCTCAGATATTATGTCGCTTGCATTCATATTTCTCTTTGCGGCCTCCACTTTTAAATGTGTATAGGTATTATCATCTTTAAATACAACAGTCATTCTCTTGCTCATTTAATCCTCCTTTATACATACAGGCATATATACGTATGTATGTATAATATGAAATAATGAGATTTTTTTCAATTCATTTTTAAAAATATACTCAGTTTGGGAAAGTAAAATATAATATAATTAATGATTTTGAAAAATGGTTGAATATTCCATTTTGTCAAGGTTGGTCATAGAAGGATTGTGATATCTTATTGTAAAATATTTAATTGAAGCCCTATTTAAGGCTTGCCTATAACAAACTCCTGCAGTATATTGTCATATTCATGGAATGTCTTTACCGTGTAAATCCCATCATATATTTACAAATGATTATAAGAAAACAATATACATAAATTAATTCCTTTTACAATTTTTTTAATTGTCTTCTTCTCCATCTGCCCCAACAATACTTCTACCTTTAAAGAGTCCGCCCTTTTCAATTGATATCAGTGAATTGGCCTGGACCAAATCACCAATAAATCTGCCTGTTGATGTAATGTCAACCTGGCCTGAAGCACTCATCACTCCTTCAAAAGAGCCTGATATTACTGCATTTTTAGTTTTAATATTTGCTTTGACTTTTGCATTTCTGCCGATCGTTATAGTTTCATCTGATTGTATTTCTCCAGTAACTTCACCGTCAATCTTGGCAGATCCTTTAAAACTTAGATTACCGTCTATTTTTACACCATCAGTTATCACAGTAATATTATCTGAAGCCATTTTTTTGCCTTTCCTGGATTAATTGATATTAAATGTAAAATTATTTCATAAAAGAAATATAAATTGATTATTATTACAAATTACGCAGTCAATTATAACAGAACGAGATTTGATAATGCTATAAAAATATCATGTTATACCTGATTACTGATATATTAACTGCTGACTATAATAATAGTGAGACATTAGGATTGATTTTTAATTCTGTTGTGTTAATAGTTATAAAAATATAATGTATACCGGTAAATTTAATTATAGATTTTTATAGTTTGGGATTGCAGCTAAAAAATGGAAAATATAAGGCATGTCAAAACAGTTTAAAAAAACATTTGCGCATAACCTGAAAAACTGCCAGCGCAGCATTTTTCCTGCGCTGCAGTAAACCAGTTAGATAAAATATTTTTATTTGATATAATTAGATGCGAAAAATTAAGCAAAAGTATACCTGTATGTTTAAAAATATTAATTAACGAATAAACCACCAAATAATTTATCAATATTGGAGGAAAATCATGGTATTAAAAGAATACAAACCTGGAACTGCTTTTTCTGGTATTATAGGCCGGACAGTGGAAGAATCATCGCCTGCCTGGCCTTCGCCGCTGCGCTCCAGGGAAGGATCGCCTAATGTACTTTTTATAGTGCTCGATGATACTGGTTACGGACAGCTCGGATGTTATGGAAGTCCCATTGAGACACCGAATATTGACGCCATTGCTAAAAGTGGATTGCTTTACAGCAATATGCATACAACAGCATTGTGTTCGCCTACGCGATCCTGCATATTGACAGGAAGAAACCACCATTCAAATGCCATGTCCTGCATCACTGAAGGTTCAACAGGCTTTCCCGGCGGAAATGGATATATACCATTCGAAAATGGATTTTTATCAGAGATATTCCTGCAAAATGGTTACAACACTTATGCAATTGGGAAATGGCATCTTACACCTGCTGACCAGATATCAGCAGCAGGTCCATATGATAGATGGCCTCTAGGCCGTGGATTTGAAAGGTTCTATGGATTCTTGGGTGGTGAAACAAACCAGTATTATCCTGATCTTGTATATGATAACCATCAGATTGACCCTCCAAAGACTCCTGAGGAAGGCTACACTTTAAATGAAGACATAGCAGACAAGGCAATACAGTTTATTGCAGATTCAAAGCAGGTTGCACCAAACAAACCATTCTTTATGTATTACTGTACAGGAGCAATGCATGCACCCCATCATGTCCCCAAAGAATGGTCTGATAAGTATAAAGGAAAATTTGATGATGGATGGGAAGCATACAGGGAAAAAGTTTTTAAGAAACAGATTGAACTTGGAATAATCCCCCCCGATGCAGAGCTTTCGAGGCATGACCCGGATGTTCCAAAGTGGGATTTGTGCTCAGATGCTGAGAAAAAACTATATGCGAGAATGATGGAAGTATTCGCAGGGTTTCTTACGCAGACTGATTACCACATCGGGAGGATACTTGATTTCTTAAAGGGAATAGGAGAGTTTAATAATACATTTATTATGGTTATTTCTGACAATGGCGCAAGTTCAGAAGGCGGTCCAACAGGATCAGTAAATGAAAATCTTTTCTTCAACTATATCCCTGAATCCCTGGAAGAAAACCTTAAGGCTATAGACGAACTGGGTGGACCAAAGCATCATAATCATTATGCGTGGGGCTGGACATGGGCCGGCGATACTCCATTTAGAAGATGGAAGAGAGAGACATACAGGGGCGGTGTCAGCGATCCTTTTGTTGTTCAATGGCCTGATGTAATAAAAGCAAAAGGAGAAATAAGAGACCAATATGCTCAT
>CAYGYY010000090.1:0-7455 GCA_964354265.1 uncultured Actinomycetota bacterium | reverse complement strand
TATTTAATCTCATAACAGGTATTGTATTTTATATTGCATATGCTGCCCAGGTCTACTGGATTGCACGAAGGATAGGCAATTTCAGCCCAATGGTAGCAATATTCTATCCTATCTTTATGGTGTTTTTTATTGTTATTTTTCTCTGGTCTATAATCCAGATAGTATTCAGGATAAACATTAAATGGAAAGGAAGAACGGTAAACAAATGATATTTGAAAATATGCATTTCTGGATAATCTTCCTTGATATTATTGTCTGGTTAGTAATACACCTTGGAGTATCTTATGCGTGTTCAAAGATACCTGTCAATAAATTTAATCCCTCAAACCGTCTTTACAGGATAAAGAAATTTGAAAAAAATGGTAAGTTCTACGCCAGTTTTTTTAAAATAAAGAAATGGAAACACCTTTTGCCTGATGGCGCAAAGCTTTACAAGGGAGGATTTCCTAAGAAAAGTCTTGAAGAATACAGCAAGACCTACCTTAATATCTTTACTCTTGAGACCTGCCGGGGTGAGCTTACACACTGGCTTCAGATACTTCCTTCAGGAATCTTTTTTCTATGGAACGTCTGGTGGGTCGGGGTTATAATGATAATGTATGCTCTTTGCGCAAATATACCATGCATTCTGGTCCAAAGATATAACAGGGCAAGGATTTTAAGGATAACCGGGCCCTCTTGATTTTTTTTTGCTCTTTATTTTTTTTAGAAGATAGCTTAAGAAAAACACCAGCGATGAGAAAATAACAATTGTTGCTCCTGAAGAAAAATCCAGGTAATAAGAAAGCAGCAGACCTGTTATAGTGATTGCAATACCTGTCAATACAGATGATAACATCATTTTTCTAATGTTATAAGTAAATTGCCGGCATATCGAAGCAGGTATCGTAAGAAGCGCAATTACAAGGATTATTCCTGCAATCCTAATCAGGATAACAACGCTCAAAGATACCAGGCATAAAAGTAAAAAATAAAATATCCTCACAGCTATTCCCGAAACAGTTGCCAGCTCCTCGTCAAAAGAAATAGCCAGAAATTCCCTGTAAAAAACCGCCGATATGATTATGATGAATAAATCCATGCCAAGCATTATATAGATATCAGTCATTGGCACGGTAAGGATATTGCCGAAAAGGTAACTAAACAGGTCTGGCGCATAACCAGGAGTAAGATTAATAAATAATATCCCCAGCGCCATTCCTAAAGACCAGATTATCCCAATAGCGGTATCCTCGCTAATTTTGGTCTTCCTGCTTATGAATCCGATGGATACTGCTGAAGCGATACTGAAAGGTATCGCAACAAGTATAGGGTTTAAACCAAGGAAATAACCAAGGCCTATGCCTCCAAATGCAGCATGCGAGATGCCCCCGCTTATGAAGACTATCCGTTTTATTACTACATAGGTTCCTACGATGCCGCATGCAATATTTACCAGGATTGCTGCAAACAACGCGTTGCGCATGAATTCATACTGGAATACATCCATTTTAAAACAGGTGCTCCTTTAAAACCCTGTGTGGTATGCCGTGTGCAAGAAGCTCCACCGGACATCCATATGTCTCTTCAAGTTTACCGAGGCTTCCTTCTTTTGGTCCATGATAATAAAGTTTACGGTTAAGGCAGATCACTTTTTCGAAATAAGCAGAAATAACACTTATATCATGGGTGACAAATACAATTGCCATCCCCTTATTAAGCTTGATTAGAAGGTCGTAAAATGCTGCCTGCATTTCGGGGTCCACGCCGGACATGGGTTCGTCAAGCAATAGTATGCCGGGATTTTTAACCAGGGCTCTTGCAATCAGCATTCTTTGAGTCTGGCCACCAGAAAGCATGCTTATGTGCCTGTTGCTCAGGTTTTTTATTCCTGTAGTTTCAAGAGCCAATTCAACAGCAAGATAGTCTTCTTTGGAATACCTTCTGCCTGGGCCATTATATATTCCCATCAGCACTGCCTCATAAACGCTTAAAGGGAAAGTAAGATCTATGGAATTTGTCTGTGGCAGATAACCTACTGAATTCCTTTTTTTTTCTGGTGTGTCTCCAAATAACTTTATACTTCCAGTTGAAGGTTTAATAAGGCCGAGCATCAATTTTATCAGTGTTGTCTTGCCGCCTCCGTTTGGACCAATGACTGCAATAAGATCCTTTTCAAATATGGCCAGGTTTATATCCTCAAGGACCATAGATTCAGCATAACTGAAATATACTTTTTCAAATTTTATGATTTCACGGTTCATTGCAGATATTTTTTAAAAGACTCTAATATAGCTTCCATGTTTTTTACGTAATCAGCGCCAAGTGGATCTATAAAAACTACTGTACCCCCTATTCCTGATGCAATGACTTCAGCGCTTTTAGGATTGAACTGGGGGGATGCAAATATGACTTTTATGTTATTCTCTCTTGCAGTGTTTATCAGGTTTTTAAGCGCACGTGCCGTTGGTTCTTTGCCTTCTTTCTCAACAGGTATCTGCTCCAGCCCATAATCTTTTGCAAAATATGACCATGCTGGGTGATAGACAATGAATTTTTTATTATTCTTATTAACCAGGGATTCCCTGATTTTTTCATCAAGACTGTCCAGTTCAAGCAAGAAATAAGCCAGGTTCTGGCTGTAATACTTTTCGTTAATACTGTCTATCTTCTTAAGACCTTCGTATATATTTTTGGAAATAACCTTTACGTTATTTGGCGAAAGCCAGATATGCGGGTCGGGTCCTGTTTCATTATTTTCACCCATGCCGTCTTCTGCATGTTCGCTTTTTAAAAGCTCTATGCCTTCTGAACAATCTATAATATATATGTCGCTGTTTACAGACATTATCTTATCCATCCATGCAAGTTCAAAGCCAAGACCTGAACCAAGCATTACGTATGCATGAGAACCGCTTAGAGACTCGAGCTGCCTTGGTGCCGGTTCATAGGTGTGAGGGTCAACCCCCGGAGGGACCATTACTGTCACATTTACCTTATCCCCCCCGATCTTTTTTATGAATTCCCCTACTGGCACTATACTTGTTGCTATATCCAGGCCATTAATATCAGTTCCGGGAACAGCAGCCTCATCCGGGTTTCCCTGGTTTTTGTAGCACGATGTAGAAACTATTATAAGTAAAAAGATTAAAAAGATTAAAATAATCTTATTTACCGGCATTATATGCTCATTTCACAACTGGATTTCCAAGATTTATCCAGTCGGTGTAACTTGGATTATAATTATAAACAGGTCCATAACCCATCCTGTCCAGCTTTTCTGCAACGAGCCCGCTTGCGGGACACTTATAATCATTGCTGTATACCACTATTTCAGCATCCTTTTTAAGGAGTTTTGATGCCTTATTTTCAACTTCTGCATTAAGCAGGGAGACTGCATTTTCTATATGACCTTTCTCAAAATCCGCAGGATCCCTTGCATCGATAATTGAAATACTTTTTCCTGCGTCTATCCATTCCTTCAATGTTTTTCCATCAATATCAAAAACCACTGTATTTTTCCTCCTTTATTAATAAACAATTTTATATGCTTAATATTTCAAAATCCCTGCTGTAAGAGTCAAAGATACCAAAAGTCGGACTGCTCTCTCTGGTCAGGTAGTCGTGTGGCGAACCCGGGCTGAGAAGCAGGGCTTTTTCAAATTTAGTTTTTTCGGACTTATGCAGATGTCCGCACAAGACAATATCGTAGTTACCGCTCCTGGCAAGCGCTTCCGAGATTTGACGGAACTCCCCATGATAAAGAGCAATCCTCAAACCATCGATTTCCAGATTTCCAAAATTACCAAGCAATTTTCCCCCTATTTCACCGAAAGCATCAGATAGACCCGTCCTGTCCCCGTCGCAATTTCCGAATATGCCCGTCAACCTGAAATCCTTTAGCAATTTTACCAGCGGGGGCGATACATAATCACCCAAATGAAATACTTCCTCTATCTTTTCATTTTTAAAAATCCTTATGATTTTTTTTAAATTAACCCCATCGTCATGTGTATCTGATATTACCCCGATTTTCATTGAAAACTCCTTTATAGTAATTCATTGAAATTCTTATGTTTATTATAGTCAGGCATTTTTCAATTTACAATTTAGATTCCAACTTTTAGTTTCGATTACTATTTCGTCGACATTATGCTTATGGTTTAGTATCCTGGCAATTACTCCGCATTTTATCTTAAGTAAAAAAATATGTTCTTTTGCTCATCTATAAAAGCCTCCAGGTTGCCCTGCCCCTGGTGTATGTGGCATGGAATACATTCATGATATAATTTCATGGTACTTTATAAACTCCTTTATGCCAGATAGAACTTTAAATATATCTTTTTCATAATTATTGTCACGCATTAATTCAAAAATAAATGCATTATCATATTCTATTTGTACAATATTTTTAAAGAAATTCTTCCAGTTCACATTTCCATAACCTGGCATAATATGCGTGTCGTCCTCAGCAAATGTTTTATTACTGCCGGTATCCCCATGATTGTCATGGATATGCATTGAAAAAATATCTTTGCCGAACTGACGGATATACATTTCAAGATTATTACTTATATTTGCATGTCCGGTATCAAGACATATGCCAGCAATGCCATTATTGCCTGTATTTCTTCTTATACCATGCAATATCCTGTAAAGATCCTCGACATTATCACAGATAAATCCCGGAGGAAGGTTTTCTATTGCAATTTTTACACCAATCTTAAATGCAAATGCAGCGATTTCAGAAAAAGTGTCAATACACCTTTGTAAGCTTGCATCCTTTAAAATAATATCAGGAGACCATTTCCCTGGATGCATCACTACTATTTCAGCACCTATTTTTCTTGCATTCTCCAGGTTCTCCTTAAAAATTCTTAATGTTTTTAACCTTAATGCGTCATCGGGGCTTGAAGCATCCGTATTTAAGTAATCAGCATGCATTGAGAATATTTTCATATCAAGGCTTTTAATAAACTTTTCAGCTTCAGGCGTGACTATGTGATATGGCGATATCTCAAGAAAATCAAAACCTGCTCTTTTTACAGATTCAATATCCTTAAAAAAAATATTACCAAATCCTTCAAATAATACTGTGCTGACCCCAAGAAGCATGTTTTTACTTAAATATTACCCTGAAGCTGTATTCCATCTTAAACCCCTTTATATATTCTTAATAATAGTATTTATTGTTGACCATGAACAGTTACTATATCAGACTCCAGGAAATGCGCAGCATTGTTCTTTAAAAGCAAAACTTATACCATTTTTTAATGCAAAATCCACAGTTTTTTCTGAAGGAAAAGCTATTGCGTCAATGCCTCTTTTTAATAGTTCTATCTCTAATGCCTCATATTCAGGTCCTGGTGGCCTGGCGCAACCAAATGATACAGGTGTTACGGGCATGTGCTTTTTTAAATGTTCATACAGCCTGACTATATCCTTTAAATTGACCTTAAACTCTTCATATTTATACTGCTTTGAAAGCTTTTTGGCAATTGCTATAATGACAGAGCTGACTGGGGTTTTAGCCATTTCCTCAATAGATATTAATTCTCCATCTATGCCCCTGCTGCCCAATCCGATTATAAGGTGCGGGCTGATATTAAGGCCTGTTTTCTTAAGCAGCTTTAGATTCTTATAAAACATCCCTGGTGTAAAACCCTTAAGGTTATAAACCTCTTCTATCGTATACATATCAGAGAAAACATTTACCAGCAGCCCATCAATTCCAGTGGCGCTTAAATACCCTATTTCTTCCGGTTCTATAAATCCAAGGTGCAAAAAAATCCTGATACTGTCTTTAAATATTTCTTTGACCTGTTTTAGTTCATTAAAGTTCCTTGCATCCAGGGGAAGCCTTCCGGACCTGTCAAATCCACCGCTTACAAGCAACCCCCTGACATGGTCACTGCCGAATTTTTCAATTATTCTTAATATTCTGTTGGTTTTCTCAGTTATACCATATTCCAGGTATCTGCCAGGACCAGGCTTTATAATTGTTAATTCGACATCCTTCCATTCAGTATCTTTTATGCAGCCTTGTTCAAAATCCCTGATATCTATCATATGCCGCAGCAAAAGAGCTTTGCAATGGCTGCACATTAGTTGGCATTTATTCCCTGTAAGGCTTATATTCAAAAAGCTGTTAGGGTTGTTTTTGTAATGCCTGTTTATATAAACCTTGGAGCCAGGGACTGCAAATAGGACCATTTATTCATACCTTTTTTTATCACTTTGATTAAATAATACAGGAAATCTGTTTTTCTATAAGCTGCTTATCCTCTTCTGATGGAATATATGGATAGTTCCTGAAAACCTCTGAGGGCCTTTCATTTGCAAAAGGCCTGTTGCATGCGGAAATTCTACTGTCATTGCTGCAGGGACAACCTGAAGTCATAAAAGCATATCCTTCATCAATGACCTGCCTGATATCATAATCAAATGAAGCTATATTTCCATTATTATCAAATTTGATCTTTGATATTTGCATGTTTTTTTCATTTATAAGGTACCTTGCAACCTGTATTTTCCTGTATGAAAGAAGTTCTGGCGGGTCCAGGTTTTCAAGACCGCTGCAGGCTTCAGGGTAAAATGAGAAGAGATGTGTTTTAGCGCCTTTAATATATGCATCATAAATAGTATCTACTGCTTCCTTTTCTGTTTCACCCAGGCCTGCTATCAGGTGTATGCCTGCGTTATATTTACCAAAAACTTCAACTGACCATTCCAGGACTTCCCAGTACTTTTCCCACTTATGAGGACCTTTGACTCCCCTTCCCCTGTATTTTTCAAATATTTCCCTGGTTGAGGCATCTACTGCCACTCCCGCCATTTCAACGCCAGCGCCCTTAAACTCTTTAAGTATTTCCGGTGAACTGATAAGGGTGGGAGATATAAGAAGGCTTATGGGGAGACTGCACGACTTTTTTATCTTTTCAGTTATTTTTAAAGTATCACTGAGCGCATCCCTGTGAGTTATCATTGACAGGCATGCTCTTTCAAAATTAGCCTGCCTCGTTTTTAATGCCGTAAGGACATCCTGAAGTTTATAGACAGGCCATTTTACCCTGATGAAAGTTTTCTTTTCAGGAAGCGCATTAACGCCAAAATGACCAGGTGTTGAAATACCGCAATAGGCGCACCTTCCTATACAGCCATTTTCATAGGTCAAAAGCAGGTTAAGGCCTGTAAGCTTTACAGGTTCTTTGAATCTGCCATGCTCAAAACCCAATGATATGGATGCAGCAAGACTTGTCTGGATGTATTCCGGGCTATTTTTGTTTTCCAATGTTTTTCCTTGATTTTGACAAAAACTGGCAATAATATACACTATTGGGCATCAATTTTAAAGACATAAGGAAGTTATTTGCAGGTTGATTCTAAAATAAGAGTAATAGACACCGGTCCGCTGAGCGCTGCTGAAAACATGGCGCTTGACGACTACTTGGCAGCAGAAGTGAAATCCATACGCGA
>CAYGYY010000089.1:0-7509 GCA_964354265.1 uncultured Actinomycetota bacterium | reverse complement strand
CCTTCAGTGGGGAGAGCTTTTTTTTGATATTTCCCTGCCTGATATCAACCTGGACTATTGTATTATATATATTATTTTAGTCGGGATACTCTGGGGGCAGGTCCAGGCTTATATTGCAATGTTTCTTTCCACAGCGCTGTTTGTAGGGGTTAGCATCTATACAGGTGTTGATATAATTACTTTCATATATACACCTGGAAATCTTGTCCAGATTGCCATATACATGCTGGTCGGGATAATTACCGGTTATACAATTGAAAGAAAAAACAGGGAAATAGAGTACAGGGAGCTGTCTTACCAGGGTTTGAGCAGCAAATATAACTTTCTTTTAAATATTTACAGAGAGACAAAACTTGTTAAAAAGGAGCTTGAAGCCCAGATAATAGACACTGAAGACAGTTTTAGCGCCATATACGGGATAATACAGGAAGTTGACAGCCTTGAAATCGAAAGAGTATTCTCGGGAGCGATAACTGCTATTGAAAGAATAATGAAAACTGACCAGGCATCCATATATACTGTGAGCAAAAGAAATATCGGCAATGATATAGATAGCCCTGAAAGTAATAGTAATAATGAATATTTTGATGGCATAACTTATGGCGCCGGTGACAGCACAAGGACTTACAGCAATTTCCTGAGATTAAAAGCAAGATCGCTCGCCCTTGAAGATAAGGTCCCTAATTCCATAAAAGTCTCAGATTTTCCTCAAATAGAAGAGGTGATTGCCACAGGGTGTGTATATGCCAATAAAAAATTTGAGGCGGGGATACCGGTGATGATAGCTCCCGTACTTGAAGAAAAAAAGGTAGTGGCAATAATCTCAATCCATAAAGTTGAATTTGAGAACCTTACAATCCATTACGAGAATCTTTTTACGACAGTAGTGGGCCTCATTGCAAGTGCCATAAAGAGAGCTTATTTTTTCGAGAAAAGCCTTAAAGATAAAAGATACATCCCGGATACAAGGATACTGGTCCCCGATATCTTTGAGAAGGTTTTATCAGAAGTCAAAAACAATAAGATGGAGCTTGGAATGAGCTATTCCCTGCTAAGGATTTTAACAGGCAATAAGCCTTACTCTCAGTTATCAGGCATTGTTTCAGGCGGTATAAGGGATAACGACTATATAGGCTTAAGCCATGATGAGAATATGTACGTGCTTCTTTCAAACACCAGGAACAATTATGCAGGTCTTGTTATAGAAAGATTAAAAAACAGGGGTGTTGAATCCGAGCTTGTACAGGAGGAACAAATAGATGAGTAACCAGCTTCTTCTAATATTGCTTGCATTTCATGTCCTTATCTGCCTGCTTTTTTTTGGCATAAATATTGCAGCAAATGGTCTCCAGGACAGCATTTACAAGCTTATAATAATATTTTTTATGCCAGTTTTAGGATTGGCCTTCTTTATGATGTCCGCAATCATCCATAAGACCATAAAAAGAAAAGAAGGTGAACTGGAAGACTATCTTAAGACTCTTCACAGTTATGAGCATGTTTACCAGGAGGAATCTATTGATTTTGAAAGGGAAATAAACACAGTTCCCCTGAGGGATATGCTTCAGGTAGATGATGCCAGCCAAAAGAGGGACTACCTTATTTACATCCTTAAAAAGGATTTTTCAGGCCATATTAATGGGCTGCAGCATGCTTTAAAAAGCGATGATTCCGAGACCTCGCATTATGCCTCTGCGGCGCTTATGGAGATAAAAAGCCAATTTGAATCGATGATACAGAATGCAGAAGAGAATTACAGGCATGATAGTAAAAACCAGGATGTCCTGAAAGAATATATTGCAGTTCTAAAAAAATACCTTATCAGTAAGCTTGCAGACAGTATTGATTATTATGACTTCCAGGATAAATATGCGCATGCGCTGGCAGCGCTTATTGAAAATTTCGAAGCTGAAAAGGGGGATTATACTGAAAAAATATCTGCAGATATCTTTTTAGATGATTATGAAAGCGCTGCCCGGTGTTGCAGCTTTTTCATTGAAAAATATCCTGACAGTGAAGAGCCTTATATCGCATATCTTAAATTAAACTATGCGCTAAATGACTTTGAAGCCTTCTCCAATACTATATCTGAATTGCGGATGAAAAAAATTACTATTTCTGATGAGCTGGAAGACATGGTAGGTTACTGGGAAAGGTCAAAAGTATGCTTATAAGAAAAGTAGCTGTAATAATCATTGCTTTAACAGCGCTTGCCGGGGGATTTCAATTAATGCGCAGTTTCGGGATGATAAACCTTATAAGCAATGTTAATTCAAGCATAAGCCTTGCGCAGCCTGTCAGTGCAATACTACCGGAAATTGGCGACTTTGAAAAATACCTGGTTGTATATGATGGGGAAGAGAAAAACAGCATGATGACTTTGGGACAACTTGAAAAGGTGCTTGATTATCTTAAAAAAGATTTTGTAAAAGCAAATTATGATGAAGTTGCCGGAAATATAAAAGATTTTGACTGCGTTTTTTTTGTAATGGAAAGACTGGATCATATAAGTAACCTGGATGATTACATTGAATATGTAAAAAGCGGCGGTTCACTGGTACTGGTTATAAGGCCGGTCGTAGATAAGAGTTTTGAAGGGATCTCAGGGTTTTTAGGAATTAAGGATTATGGTAAAAAAGCCTCCAATTTCGTGGGCTTGAGGATTTTTTCCGATGTGATGATAGGTGCGAATGGGTTTAATACGGATTCGGATATAATAAAAAATTCCTCCCTTAAAGTGGAGCTTGATGAGCTTTCAGAATTACACATAGCAACATATAATGGCAATCCTCTCCTCTGGACAAGGACTTATGGCAGCGGCAGGTTTACTGTTTTTAACGGGACAATACTAAATGAAAAAGTCAACAGAGGGCTTATTACAGCAATAATCGGCCTGGGTGTCAAGGACCTGGTTTATCCTGTAATGAATATAAAAATGGTGCATATCGATGATTTTCCCTCTCCGGTACCCGCCGGCAGGGATGAAAAGATATTTGCAGAGTTCAGCAGGGATATCAGCCAGTTTTACAGTGAAGTATGGTGGCCTGATATGATAAAAACATCTAAAAAATATGGCATCAAATATTCTGGATTTGTAATAGAAAATTATAATAACATAACAAGCCAGCCATTTGAGAAAGCGGATTCTTCCCGCACAAGAAGCATGATGCTCTACGGAAGGGAATTACTCGGGATAGGCGGTGAGCTGGGCCTTCATGGTTACAATCACCAGTCACTTGCGCTTGAAGGATACATAATCCAGGACCTGGGATACACACCATGGGACTCTGCTGAAGATATGTCCGCATCGATATCTGAACTTATCAGGTTTGTACACACTGTTTTTGGGAAGTATGAATTGAGGGCATATGTACCCCCTTCCAATATTTTAAGCCCTGAGGGAAGGGAAGCAGTAAAAGCTGCAAACCCGGATCTGAAGATAATAGCTTCTCTTTATAATCCTAATCATGAAGGAGATGTATATGCGCAGGAATTCGAAATCGCCGGTGACGGGATAATAGAATTTCCACGCATCACTGCTGGTTATGAAAAGGATGACGAGAAAGCCTGGAACATTTACAACGGAATAAATATGTATGGGCTCTTTGCGCACTTTATTCATCCTGACGATGTGCTGGACAGTGAAAGAAACAATGGCAAGGGTTGGACCGAGCTTTATAAGGAATATGACAGTTTATTAAATGAAGTCCAATCAAAATATGGCTGGCTGAGAGGATTTACTATTTCACAAGCTTCCCTTGAGCTTATAAAGTATCTTGATTGCAATATCAAAGTCGGCTATTCAGAAAGCAATATAGAGATCTATTCTGAAAATTTCAGGGAAAACATTTACTGTATTATGAGAACAGATAAGCAGATATTAGGGTCTGAAAATTGTGATTTTGAAAAAATTTCAGATACTGCATATCTCCTGACGCTAAAAAAAGAAATTTGCAGTTTGAAGGTGGAGTAATATGAAAATCTGTCTGCTAATTGAAGGAAGTTATCCGCATGTTACCGGGGGTGTCTCAACCTGGGCGCATATGCTTATTAAGAACCTTTCAGAGCATGAGTTTACTATATTTTCCATAGGCGCTGAAGAAAAATACAGGGGTTCATTCAAGTATGAGCTGCCGGGAAACGTTTCGGAAGTCAAGGAAATGTTTCTTGATGAGATGCTAAAATCAAAAGGCAATTATGGCAGGAAATACACATTGAGCAAAGACATGGCTGTAAACCTTAAAAGGCTTATAACAGGTGAAAGAATCTGCTGGGATCAAATATTCAGGGCCATATCAGAAAACAGGATAAGAAATGAAATGGACTTTTTTATGAGCATAAACTTTTTTGACATAATCAGCGATGCTTACGAAGAAAAATACAGCGGCGTGCCTTTTACCGAGTTTTTCTGGACTGTAAGGTCAATGCTTGTTCCGTTATTCTTTTTGCTGGGTAACCGGCTCCCAAAAGCTGATATTTATCATAGTGCTGCTACAGGATATTCAGGTATCTTCGGCTCAATGGCAAAATTTTTATACAAAAAGCCATTTATAATAACGGAGCATGGAATATATTCCAGGGAAAGGGAAGAGGAAATAATTAAGTCAAGCTGGGCAAAGGGTCATTTCAAAGATATGTGGATAAAATTTTTCTACAATGTCTGCAATGGAGCATACGAGTATGCCGACAGGGTGCTGACCCTTTTTGAAAAAAATATGCAGATAGAGATAGGGCTTGGCTGTCTGCCTGAAAAGATCGAGGTTGTTCCCAATGGAATAGACATAAGCAGTCTCAAAGACATTCCTGATATTAAAAATAGTATTTCGCAGCAGGGTTCGATAAACATTGCAACCGTAACAAGGGTAGTGCCTATAAAAGATATAAAGACTATGCTTCAGAGCTTTAACCGGGTGCATAGGGAAGTGCCCAATGCAAGATTTTTTGTAATAGGCCCGACAGATGAGGATGAACAGTATTATGAAGAGTGCAGGCGCCTGATAAACAGGCTTGGGCTGAAAGGTGTCACTTTTACAGGTAAAGTTGATGTCAAAAACTATATACGAAACATTGATATTATGGTTTTAACATCAATCAGTGAAGGCCAGCCATTTGCCATCCTGGAGGGTATGGCTGCGGCAAAACCTTTTGTATCGACCGATGTGGGAGGCTGCAGGGAGTTGCTTTACGGAAGGCATGATGATGGATTTGGTAATGCAGGCATAGTTGTTCCAGTAATGGATATCGAAAAAATCTCTGATGCAATAATAAAACTATCCAAAAATCCGTTGCTCCGCAGGAAAATGGGTTTGAACGGGCAGTCAAGGGTTTCCGCATTATATACTTTTGAAAAATGTGTGAATAGCTACCGGGATATATACTCACGATATGAAAAAGAATCTCATTTAAGGAAGGCAGTACATGGCAGGTATAGGGTTTGAACTGAAAAAATTATTTAAGGGTGAAGGATTATTCAGCAAAATAAGGGCCTATTCTTACTCTGCGCTTGTATCGCTTGGCCCCTTCATACTCTGTACGCTTATAATCGCAGGAGTCATGGTGTTCATGAATTTCATGGATGTGCCATTTAAGGATAGGGAACTTTTCATTGCTACAGTAGTATATGCCTTTATTTTTGCCCAGATATTTGCAAGCGGTTTTAAGATGCTCATTACAAGGTTTATTGCCGACATGCTTTACAAAGAAAAGTATGAACTTGTTCTGCCATCGCTGTACGGAGTATTAAGCATTGCAGTTTTGATCTCAGGTATTGCTGCAATACTTTTTTACTGGAATTCGCCACTTCCATTTATTTTGAAATCTGCAAGCTATCTTCTTTTTATAGAACTGGTTATTGCATTTATAATGATGGAGTATCTTTCCACGGTTAAGGATTATATGAAAATAGTCATAAGCTTTTTAATAGGCATGGGGCTGATATTCAGCATAGCATTTGTGCTTTTGAAATACACCGTTTTAAGCCCGGTGCTTTCCATGATTCTAGCGATGGTTGCAGGTTTTTTCATTATAATTACTTTCCTTTTGTCTTACGTCAAAGTAATTTATGGCAGGCCCGTAAAAAGATATTTTGATTTTCTTGCATATTTTGATAAATTCCCGTCACTTTTTTTTGTGTCATTATTTTTTACCCTCGGGATGTATAGCCACAATTTCCTTTTCTGGCTAAGCGACCTTGGTGTCAAAATCGGCGGGACTTACCTGTATGCTCCGACATACGATGTACCGACTTTTTATGCTTTCCTCTCAGTAATGCCGAGCATGGTGATGTTTATTGTTTCGATTGAGACATCATTTTATGAAAAGTATAAAAATTATTATTCGCTAATCGCAGGCAAGGGAAACTTCTCAGATATTGAGACTGCACGCAAGGATATGACCAGAGTGTTGTGGTCTGAAATAAGGAATATCATGGAGCTCCAGCTTTTCTTTACTCTTGTTTTCATTGCAGCCGGCTATTATCTGCTGCCCCGCCTTGGACTGACACAACTTTCAATAGACATATTCAACTTGCTGGCTCTTGGAGCATATATGATTATCATGACAATGATAATCATGCTGATACTGCTGTATTTTGAAGACAGGGCAGGCGCCCTCTTTATAGCAGTGTCATTTCTGTTGAGTAATATTTTCTTTACATATTTGACCCTTCAGTATTCTGAAAGTCTTTATGGTATGGGATTTTTCCTCTCGTCATTCTTATCCCTTGTCATAGCCGTACTGGAGCTACTTGTTTACCTGAACAATATAAACTATCATACTTTCTGCGGCCAGCCCATAATATATAAGGAGAAGCCCGGATTCTTTGGCAGGCTGATATTGTTTTTCACGACACGAAGTGAAAAGTTAGATGCTGGCAGGTAATCTGCAGGATGATCATTTAAAGTATCCGGGTAAATTCTTGTTAACAATTCACATGTTTTTCTATTAATTTTAGCCCCATTTTTCAAGCGCCGCCTTTAATGCTTTGCTGGCATCATTTCCAGGTGAAGTGGTCAAAAGCATAGGGAGCTATGGGCTGAAATTATGGTCAGGAAAAGCTATCTTTTAAAGAGCAAGCGGAGAAGGTTGCAATAGTAGTTCAGAAAGCACATAATAAAAAAGTTGCGGGTTCGTTCTTTGAAAAAGATATTAATATAAAAGCAAGAATTGCCATGCAACTGGTTATGGAAGGCTTCATAATGCAGTATGGCAGCAATAATAAAGCATAGCCAAAAATAGACAGGAGGAATAAATGGCTTTTGAAATTAAGATGCCCCAGCTTGGCCAGACGTCAGATGAAGTAAGGCTCATAAAATGGCTGGTAAAAGAAGGTGATGAAGTAAAAAGGGGGCAGCCTATATGTGAAGTTGAAACCGATAAGGTAACTATGGAGCTTGAAAGTGTTGAAGGTGGAAAAGTTTTAAAACTCATAGCAATACCTGATTCGGAAATAAAGACAGGGGAGGTTATAGCGACCCTGGATAAAGCAGCTGATGCGTTGGCAGGCACAGG
>CAYGYY010000088.1:0-7631 GCA_964354265.1 uncultured Actinomycetota bacterium | reverse complement strand
CACAGATGACAATACCAATTGTCAACCATTTTACTTTCTTCATTTCATACCTCACATTTACTCTTTTGTTGTTAATCAAGGACCAAATATAAAAAATTAAACACCTCCTTTTTAAGCAGAAGTCCTTGTTCTTTTGAATAGATAATCAATTGCAACTGCTGCAATGATTACAAAGCCTGTTACAGTGGCACTCCAGTATGTTGATACTCCAAGCTGTACAATGCCATTCCTGATAACTGATATTATCAATGCCCCGATAAGGGCGCCGAGAATAGAACCTGAGCCTCCTGAAAGTGCAGTGCCGCCAATTATTGCTGCAGCAATTACACTTATATTGCTTGCCACACCCATGGATGGACTGGAGGCCTGGAGGAATGCTACTTCCAGTACACCGGATACCGCACAAAGAGCCCCCATAAGCATAAATACATAAACCCTGTGTATCGTTACATTAATCCCGGTAAATTTTGCAGCATTTAGGTTAGCTCCAATTGCCCTAACCCTTGTGCCAAATATTGTAAAACCATAGATAATAAACAGCACGACGGTGAGTATCAGCAAAATAAGCGCAGTTGTGGGAAAATTGCCAACTGTATCTCCAATAACAGTATAAAAAAAGCTAGTTTTTGGAAAATCATATAAAGGTCTTGACTGGCATATTACAAGCCCGAGACCAGTAAAAATACTCATTGTACCCAGTGTTATAATAATCGTTGGTATACGAAATGCAAGAGAAAGGCCAATGTTAAACATACCGCATAAAATTCCTACTGCCAAACCTCCAATTACTGCAATCCATATAGGGAATTTATTGGTCAGAAGAAATGCACAGAAAATTCCAGAAATGTTATAAATAGCTCCAACCGAAAGGTCTACATCACCCATTGACAAAACAAATACCATTCCTAAAGCCATAATTCCTATAAAAGCAGTCTGGCGCAGTATACCTATGAAATTTTCAACAGTAAAAAAGTTTTCAGTCGAAAATCCCAGGACAAGACAAAGCAGTATAAGCGCAAGACCTACACCAAATTCCTGAACCCTTATAAGCTTTTTACCTGCGTTTAAAAATCTGTTGTTTTGATTCATTAATCGACCCTTTCCTTTTAAAAGTATGGACAATCATGTATTTTTTAATTTTAAAATCACAATTGATGGTTTGCTGAATTTTTATAATAATGGTTTTTTGCATTTAAAAAAATAATCATAAAGATATCGATTTGTTAACAAGTTATTTTAACCTTTATTTATATTTATTGTCAAATAACTAACTGGTATTACCTGGTATCACAATGTAATTGCTTTAGTTAATTTTATATACTTAAAGCCATTATTACTTCCACAATATTATCAATCTCATGCACTAATTTACCTTAATCCATTATTTGCATTTAAAACAGACCCCTTGAAATATACAATTTCATTTTACCGGATAATCCCCGCATTTTTTTAATGCGCTTGCAACAGCCCCAAATGAAATATTCCACCTGTCCATAGGATAGCTTTCAGTGCAGCCTATTAAGAAATTATCTCCAGGTGCGATACTTGCTATCATATCCATAGTGTATTTTTCAATTTCTTCAAAACTGGCGCTGGCCAGAAGCGTACCCGGGAAGTTTATCCATATGATCTTTTCGCCATTCCATCTTTTCATTGCTTCAGCCACACTTACATCCCCCATTGGTGAAGGAGTGAAAGCCTCTATAATGTCAATTTTTGTATCCCTTATCATATCCATCAGTGGAAGCAGCGTGCCATCCATATGTACTGCAAAAAGCTTACCTTTTGTGTGTAAAATGTCTGCCATTTCATTATAAAAAGGTACGTAGTATTCCCTGAAAAACTCAGGGGGTGTCAAAACACTGGTGATATTTTCAGGTGACCAAAAAATTGTTGCAGAAGACTCTGCTGCTAACTGGTATTTTTCTTTTATCTTTTTATATAAAATTTCATACAGCCTGTCGAATTTCCTCCGGTTGCTGTAATGCTCAAGATAACAGTTGGCAGACCCCATAAGTTCGTATAATAATGTCTGAAATGGTGATTTCCCCATTAAAGCAAAAATTAACCCTTCATCTCCAATGATTTTTTCAGTCCTCAGGAATTCATCATTATTCAGGATAAAACTTGTGTTGCTGTAAATATACTCCAGCACCTCGTAGTCTTCTTCACTCCTGAAAGGGTATTCGGTCACCCATGACAGTAGTTCCTGGTCGATACCGGCACCATTGAACTGGATAAGATCGCCAGGTCCGGGGAGGCTGTTTATTATGAATTCATGTTTTACCCTCACATTGCCGACTGGAGTGGTGAATTTCCGCATAATTGTGTTCCTACCTGAAGAATTGCTGCTTAGGAAAAACTTGTTTTCTTCTGTTATATCTATATTATCCATCTTAACCCTGCAAATCGGGAAATGCTGGTAAATAAGTGCCAGACCTTCATTCCTGAAGTTAAGCTCTGTGGTGCTCCAGGGCGGATAAGATGCATACATAGTCCAGGGAATCCTGTCTATCTTTTTATGCTGAAGCGCAGCCATAACCCTTTCTTTTTTATTCATATATCCTGCTCCTTATAGTTTAAATATAATATAAATTAAAAATTCACTTTATTTTGTGTGCCATGCAAAATCATCAGATTTCAAGTATTAGGGGCCTTACATACTTTCTTTTTCCTATTAAATATTCTTTTGACGGCCATTCCAGATCAATTGTATATTGCAGAGGTCCATTTTTGGTAATATGAACAGGGTCTTCGGATTTCGCACCTTTTATAGTAGGATTGAAACTCATTATATTATTCTCTTTTACTGCAATTTTTGAGCCTTCCAGCATAAGAAACTCCAAAGGTGAATATCCTGATATCCCTCCCTGAAGATGATTTTCCCATTCACCCGCGCAGCCTGCTTCTTCGTAAGCTTTCTTTCCTTTTTCAAATATCTCTCCGAGTGTTGCGCCGGGTGTGGAATATGACTGATACGCTGCTTCTATAGTGTTGACAGCCTCCTGTTTTACTTTTAACTCTTCAGGCAATAAACCAAAATAAATCGATCTTGTAACATTGGCGCATATGCCCTCTCTTTCAACTACTGTAGCAAATAAGACATAATTTTTTACTTTTTTTAATGTTGAAGTGGGATGCCTGTATAAAGAAATCCTTTCATCGCTGCCAACCATCAAAACGGGAAATCGCATTTGCCGTTTTGCCCCTTCAAATAAAAGCCCGCTTGCAATATCCATTTCAGACATACCAGGTTTTAAACTTTTACAGTAACCTGTCAGTAGTTTTGTATATTCATTACATGTTTTTTTATATCTTTCTGTCTCGGATTCTGTAAGTTCCGATCTCAGGGCTGCAATCTCACCTGGTATAAAATCAGAAGCGCCACTTAAAAAATCTGAGGCTATTTTTTTGTATTTCCCAATCCTTTTTATTGCATCAAACACTGATTCGTTATACCAGTTGTATAATACTGATTCGTATCCCAGCCCCATAAGTTCTTCATTGGCAACCCTTAATGAATCGCTTCTTGACGCTATAAAATAATTCTTATCAGGGGTTATAAAGAAATATACCAGTGATGCATTATCATTTTTTATGACATCATTGGTCCTTCCGCAAGACAGCCACTTAAAATTTGAATTTGTTGTGAATACAATGCCATCAAAGCCTTTTTCGTCAAGCAGTTTTATGATTCGGTTAAACTTGATTTGCAGTTCCCGTGACAGGGTTTCATTTATCATTTCATTTCTCCTTAAAAAATGATTGAAAACAATAATAGAATAAGCCACTAATAGTATAGCTGTCATAATATTAAAATCATTTTTTTTATTGTCAATATATGTATTATTTTTTAGACTTTTTTTTGGTATATTTTTATCAGTTTATAAAAAGCGGCTTTCTAATTACTTATAAAAATTTAAAATAAGGAGCGCCAATGTTATTAAAAGACAAAATAGCTATAATTACCGGGGCAGGAAAAGGCATTGGCAGGGCAACGGCAATTGATTTTGCAAACCAGGGGTCTAATGTCGTACTTGTAGGAAGGACAGGCCCCGAGCTATTTGCACTCTCAAAACAGCTCGAAGATTTTAAGGTAAAAACACTTGTTGTTGTTGCAGATATTTCATGTGAAGCAGATGTGAAAAAAATATTTGATAATACAGTCTCTGCATTTGGAAGAGTCGATATAATTGTAGCAAATGCAGGTATCCATTTGAGAAAGGCTGTAACTGATACAACTATTGAAGAATGGGACAGGATGATGAAGATAAACCTTAATGGGACCTTTCTTTGCTGCAGGGAAGCTGCAAAAATAATGATGAAGCAGGATTACGGAAAAATAATAATCATTTCCTCAGAATCAGGCAAAAAGGGGTCTGCATCCCAGGGAGCCTATTGTACAACAAAGTTTGGCCAGCTCGGGCTAATGGAGGTTCTGCAGGATGAACTTAAAGACTATAATATAAATGTTAATGCTGTATTGCCAAGCGCAACAGATACTCCTCTTCTTCGGGCATCCTATCCCGAGATCAACCATAGCCTGCTTCTCAGGGCAGAACAGATAGCCAAAGTTATTACATTTGTGGCAAGTGACGTTGCTTCCGGAGTCAAAGGGGCTGCTTATGCTGTCTGGGGAGCTCAAAATTTCAAACCAAATTTATTTAATACTTAATACTGGGATTTTTCATAATACTGGATTTTTTTTAATATTGGGATTTAATTGAAAGGGTCCTTTTTACAGCTTCTGTCCATCCTGCATAGAGTTTGTTTCTTTCATCATTTGGCATAGAGCTTCTGAATAATGAACTGTTTTTAGTCAGCGCTATTAAGTCCTTCAGGGAATTATAAATTCCGGTAGCCAGACCCGCAGCAAGCGCCGAGCCGTATGCAGAGAATTCTTCTATTGCCGGGCGCAAAAGGTCGGTGTCAAGAATATCTGCCTGGAATTGCATAAGGAAATCGTCCATTGTGGGACCGCCGTCAACATGCAGTTCTTTCAATTTTATCCCTGATTCATCCTTCATAAGGTCAAGAACATCCTTAATCTGGTAGGCGATCGATTCTTCAGCAGCTCTTATAATATGGGCTTTTTTGGTCCCCAGCGTCATTCCGGTAATAGAGGCCCTTGCGGTACCATCCCAATAAGGAGCAGCTAATCCGGAAAATGCAGGTACCAGATATACACCCCCATTGTTTTCAATTGAGGAAGCAATTTTCCCTGCTTCCGATGAATTTGAAATAAGCCCTATATCATCTGCAAGCCATTTTATAGCAGCACCTGTGCAGTTGATATTGGCCTCAAATACAAACTCGGCAATACCGTTTAATCCCCAGGCAATAGAAGTTACCAGGCCTTTTTCTGATTCCAGGGCTTTTTTACCTATATTCATCATTACTGAAGAACCGGTACCGTAGGTGGCTTTTGCCATACCTCTTTCATAACAGTTCTGGCCAAACAATGCAGCATGCGAATCCCCCATTATTCCCGCAACTGGCACTGGAACATCAAATCCACAGGCTTTTGAAGCATAACCGAAAATCTCATTTGATGATTTTACCTGCGGCAGCATGCACCGCGGTATAGAAAAGATATCAAGCAGCTCTTCATCCCATTTCAGTTCATTAATGTTAAAAAGCTGTGTCCGGCAGGCGTTTGAAAAATCAGTTGCATGGATTTTTTTATCAGTAAGATTCCATAGAAGCCAGCAGTCCATTGTGCCTGCAAGCAACAACCCTTTCTCAGCTTTTCTCCTTACACCCTCAACATTGTCCAAAATCCACTTTATCTTTGCAGCAGAGAAATAAGTAGAAAGTACGAGCCCTGTTTTGCTTTTTACTATGTCTTTATATCCCAGGCTTATTAATCTCTCGCATATTTTTTCAGCGCGGGTGCATTGCCAGACAATAGCATTATATACCGGTTTTCCGGTCAACCTGTCCCATACGATAGCGGTCTCTCGCTGGTTTGTAATTGCAATTGCGCTTAACTGGCTCTCACTTATATTACATTTTACCAGCACACTTTTTATTGCCTCAATGGTATTCAGGTAGATTTCCTCAGCATCATGTTCGACCCAGCCCTGCTCAGGGTAATATTGCCGGTGGTCAACATTGTGCCTGCCTATCAATTTCCCTGCAGGATCAAATAAAATCGCCTTGGTTGAAGATGTGCTCTGGTCGATTGAAAGAATGTAGCTCTTCATATAAAAATATCCATATATACCTATAACTATTTAAAGCCCGGTTCAGTAAACTTAATATTTAATATTTTCCAAATTCTTCAACAGCTTCAATTACTGCAAAGATATTTTCATCCGGTGTACCATCCCCCATTTCGCCTCCTGTGCTTATAATATATCCGCCACCCTTCATTGCTGCTGCAAGCTGCCTTTTGACTTCAGCCTTTACTGTCTCAGGCGTGCCAAACCTCATAAACTTTAAAGGGTTTATATTACCTTTCAGGCACACTCTGTCTCCGATTTTTTCCTTGAAAAAACCTATATCATTTTTCGGGTCAAACATAAGAAGAACATTTACCCCCATTTCAGGAAGTAAATCCACAACATGGTCAAGCGGGCTGTCACAGTGAAACTGCCTTGTGGAATCCCTGTCTGTATATGCATCCCAGACTTTCTTTATGTAAGGATATGAAAACTCCTGGAAATCCTTCCTGTTAAAGAATGAGCAGTAATCATCATATAATGAAAAGTCATGATTTGGCGGTTTAAATAGCTCATCCCTTACGGCAATGTTTTTTATCATAAAGTCTGTTATCTTTGTAAGAAGAGAATGTACAAGCGATGGCGCCGTCTTTGCAAAGATAAAGAAGTTTGTGGAACCGCAAATAGAGCAGGCTATATCTATAGGTCCGAGCATGCCCATAGGGGCGCCAATGAGGTCGCCCAGGACATTTTTAAAATATGCAAGACCATTGCACATAAGGGGGAAATTGCCGGCTGAATAAGGGTCCGGTTCTTTATAGCTATCCAGGTAGTCTTTGAGCTTGTCTTCTGTAGTTAGATAAGGATGAACCCATGGCGATGTATCCTTCCTGATTATTATATCTGCTGCTCCAAAATAGGATGGGTCTATCGCAAGACCAAATACAGGACCCAGCGTACCTTCTATCTGGAACTTATTTATAAATTTTAGCTGTGCCTCAAGCACATATGCGGGGTCAAGAAAGAACCTTCTTCCATCCAAACCCAACCAGCCGTGAAGATAATTAAACTGGCTTGCAAGGCTGAAGTCTATGGGCACCTGGTCCGGCTGGCCCAGCTTTTGCGCTATTGCGATTCTTTCCCTGTTTTTCATATTGATCTTGATTTCCATTAGCTTTCCTCCTGTTTTATTCCTTTTATATTAAATTTAACCCTTTTGTAAAAATAATGCCATAATATTTTTGCCTTTAAAGTGTACTATTTTAACCTTTTAAAGGACCTGAAATATTTTAATGCTGCCAGCCCTGGTCTGTACTGAGCGGGTATTACATCACAAACAATACCTTAAGTGAAGTCTGTAGTTTCGCATATTCAAAAGCTTCTTTGAAATCATCAAGGACGAATTCTTTACTGATAAAGCTCCTCAGGTCTATTTTTCCTGATACTATGATTTCCATGGTCTTAAAG
>CAYGYY010000087.1:0-7770 GCA_964354265.1 uncultured Actinomycetota bacterium | reverse complement strand
TTATTAATGCATTTCAACCGAACATGAACCTATGCCAAAACGATAGAAATTAAATTGGACATTTGGATGATCTGCTAAAAGCGACATTGGAACGGAACTGTCCGGGATTTTTTTAGAAATCATTAAAGAAGTCAACCTGATGCCAAACGGGTTATCGTGATTTCCGGCATGCCAGATAGACACTTTTTCAGATTTCCATGTTTCTGCAGGACCGACTGATATGGCATTAGAAGGAATATTCGATACTACGCCTCCCCCGGATGTCCTGGCATTTTGTATTATTGTCAATGGATGAAGGTCGACTATCCTTGTAGTCAATTGCCTGTACTCTTCCGGTGTCGGGGGGTTGTCCTTATAGGCTCCTTTTCTTTTTACAGGATCATTAAAAGCCCAGTGCTTAACTTCTCCCTGGCCGCCCTGCATTATTAAACATCTAGCAATATCGTAGGATTTCTTATATTCTTCAAGATTATCAGCACGCAAAAAATGAAGATTCTCGTCTGGCATTACCAGTTCTTTTCTGATCCTGTTAAAGCAAAGGTCCAAATCTGCGTTTTTAAAACTTAAAGGGTCTGTTTCGGGTACCTCTTTTCCGTTCATGTACCATTCATCCATAGCCCAGAAATGAGCATTTTTTATATCTATTTCCAAATCATTTACTAACTGGGCAACCAGCGGCAGTTGCTCAGTAGGACCTATGGGTCCACAAATACCGGTAGGATTTGATTTGGTTGCCTGTTTCCAGCAGCATATATATTCTAAAGCTTCTGCAAGGTAAAAAGATTCAAGAGTGTCATAAAACTTTACTGTAAAACCCGGCCTTGAAAGCTGGCTTATGTCTTTTTCCGAAAGTTTTGCAGCAGCATTTAAGATTTTCTCGTCTAAAGTAGTATAATCCCACCAGTCTGCCGCAATTTTACTTGAATTTCTCATCGAATGTCCCCCTGTCAAAAAAATTCATTAATTCACTAAATCTTTTATCAACAAAATAATTATTACTTTTATAAATATCAAATAATATACATTTATAGTTAAACCTTTAAAACCGGTTTGCTAATTAATTTTATCTCTATTGGTTGTGCCGTAATCCTGTCTGCAACAAATAGAACATTTTCCCTGGGATTATCATGAAGTTGCAGGAGGGTCCCGGGTCTATCCAGCGTTGGAGGATGCATCAGGGCAAGTCTAAGACTTGCTAATTGCCATCTTAAATGTCCGCTGCCGCAATATATCTCTATTTTTTTTGCCCCCATAATCGGTTTCATCCCTATGGTTACAGCTTTTGGTGGAAGATCGTAGCAGTTTCCGCCAATACTGGAAAGACTGTTTATTATAAAAGTATCCGAATTCAAATCAACAATCCTGGTCCTGGAATTTAAGAATTGCTCGATAGTCATTCTGCTAAAGTATGTATTATATGGCTCATTAAAAGCAATGTGACCGTGATAGCCCAATCCTCCAAAACAAGTATCGATACCTCCAAGTTCCCCGATTTTATTATCGTTATAATCAAGATCTGCAGGATTAGGGAAAATAATCTGTTCCTTTTTTAAACCAAGGGATTTGTCTATCAGGTTAAACAAGTTTTTGTCCATAAAACCCCTGAAACTCATGGGATGGTCTTCTGAAACCCACCTGCTTTCCCAGTCAAGGTATTCATCCATAAAGAAAAACCAGGTATTTTCCAGGACAATCTTTTCCTTATTAATAATCGCAGCCAGGATGGCATATTGGGATGTTGGTCCAACCGGCAGTATTATCTTTGTATTCCGGTTTTTAGTGTTGTTATTTATAATAACATCTGCAATAGATCTTGCCATTACCTGATATAGAATACCGGTGCTTTCAACAATTTTTAATCCTACATTAGCCCAATTTTTGATTTCATCAGCAGGTATGGTCATTAATCTATTAAAATCCTCTAAACTAATTGTCTGATGAGTCAAAATCCCTTTAAAAGACCCCATCCAACTACCACCTCTTCAGTATAAAGTTGTACAAACATGTTAAAATTAAAATAATTCGACGAATCTGTTACAATCTAACTACACTGTGCGTTTTTGCAGATTTTATTGCTGCAAGAGCAAGCTCCAGAGATGCCCTGCCATCTTCAAAAGTAGCAATTTTTACCGGTTTATTGTTTTCTATGCAATCGACGAAATAATTAAGCTCAGCATAAAAAGCATCTACTTTTTCAGGTTCAAGTATTTCTATTGAGCCATCATTTTTATAAACCTTGATTTCTGCAACCTGGGATCTTTCTTCAATATTCTTTCCGGCCCTGAAAGTCCAATCAATCGTGCCCTTTTCGCATAAAATCCTCAAAGCCATAGTAAACGGGAATGCACCCTTAAATTCCCATCCCCCTTCTGCAAATGCAGAAACTTTGTTCTCAAATTCTATTGTTGTTGTTATATGGACAAGTCCGCCGTTTTCTTTTTTTACAGGGTCAAAAATACCCTGCGCCATTACAATGGATGGTTTTCCAAATAACCATGTCAAGTAATCAAGGTCGTGGATATGAAGATCAAGAGCTGCTCCACCTCCTAATTTTTCACTCGCCCCCCAGTCGCCCTGATGCCAGTCAGGAGTAACTGCAAGCCTCTGGCAAAAGGCCTGTAGTGGTTTGCCTAAAACATTGCTATCAATGTATTCTTTAACTTTCACATATTCGGGCCAGAATCTTAGCGCATGTCCAACCATAGCCCTAACTCCATTGTCCCTGACAGCTTTTATCATTTTATCAGCTGCTTCCAAAGAGAGGGTCAGCGGCTTTTCGCAAAAAATGTTTTTTTTAGCTGCTGCTGCTTTTAGCACCATTTCTTCATGTAAAAAAGTAGGAACACATATATCAATTAAATCTATATTTTTGTCCTTAAAAACCTCATCGCTATCCTTTAAATACCTTGAATTGTAATCCTGTGCAAATTTCTTTCCTGTCTCTTCTACCTTATCAGCAACTGCAACGGTTTCAGCATTTTTTATCTGCTGATAGGCACTGGCGTGGGCTCGTGCGATAAAACCAGCCCCTATTATGGCAACCTTTACCATCATTACCTCCTATTTTCTTTAAGCAAATATATTTTATATCCATTCATGATTTTTGAGGAAATCAAAAGATTTTTTTACTGCTTCATTTATCTCTTCCAGGGAACGTTCTTTACCATCAAATTCAATTTCGACACTTCCAGGACCATCAAATTCTTTAAGCAGGTCAAAGATCTTCTTAAAATCCAGGACACCATCGCCAAGGGCAGGAAAATTCCAGTCCTTTGCTTTTCCGCTTCCGGTATCTTTCAAATGCACAAATCCCATATAAGGAAGAGCAAATTTTAAGTCTTCTTCTGCTCTTACACCCCCATAAAATGTAACATTACTGGTATCATAATTTAATTTTACATTTGGATGCTTTGCTTTTTTTATTATTTCAGCGCCAATCTTACCGGTATTGCACCAATCGCCATGCATTTCAAGGCAGATAGTTAAATCTTTTTGACTGGCATAGTCACCAAGTTCCCGTATATCACTGTAAAATTTCTTTTCATCTTCTGCATTTTTTACTTCTCCGGTATCTGTAGTGACAAACTTTACACCTGCAAGCTCTGCAAAATCCAGGACTTTTTTAAAGTTTTCAACACAACCTTCTTTCATTAGCCTTGTATGGCCGGCAATACATTGCAGCGTAAGGCCATGGTCACTGCAGTCTTTTAAGACACTATCTACTATTTCCCTGGTTACTTTTATTTCAGGTCTGGGAACATGCTCAAAATAAGAAGGTGCGCTGGCAAGCTCTATATATTTAAAACCTGCTTTGGCAATCCCCTCAATCGCCTCTTTTCCGCTATAGTTCGGGTAAGTAGATGTTACCACTCCAATTGCTTTTTTCATTTTCTATCCTTTCTGATTAATTTTTAAAAATAAGTATCATAAACTCTAAAGTACTGTAGTTAATTGATCCCGTTTTATATTTTTAAAATATTTTTTACTTTTATATATTTTCATGCCATATACTTTAGGGCAATATTCTTTTTGTAAGCCCCTGTGGATACATCCTTTTCTGGGTAAATGCTTCAGCATAATCAACACCTGCCTGGAATCCCCTGAACCGTGCAACCGTCCTGATAAATTCAGCTGAATCACTATTATGCATATCTTTTAACCATCCGAGCTGGGATTGCATTTTCATCATCATCTCGATCTTGGTATCTATAGTTTCAGTAATATCGACATATTCATCAGGCATAAAATTCAACCCGGCCAATGTATCCATATAATACAAATATGGTAATTTGGTTGTAGGCGGGAAATCTGTTTTCCAAAGACCGAGATTTGCAAGATATGTTGCTTCAAATACAAGCTTGCTTACATTAATGTGGTCTGACATATAATCATCAGGACTATGCGTAATTACCAGGTCAGGGTCCGTCTGCCTTAAAATATCGATTATCTTTACCCTTGACTCCAGGTCTGCGACCAGCTCGCCATCAGGAATATTTGCAGATAATGATACAGCGCCTATAAGCCCGGCAGCAGTAATAGCTTCTTTTCTTCTTATTGCAGCAATTTCTTCCGATGTATGAGTCTTGCTACCCTTACTTCCATCACAAACATGGCAGATAAATACTTCATGGCCTAGCTTTGTAAATTTTGTCATCGTTCCCGCACACAAGATTTCTATATCATCCGGGTGTGCGCCTATCGCAAGTACTTTCATTTCAAAAACCTTTCATCAACAATACTTATAGTAATTTATAAAATGATAGCAACAGATTAATAATAATTAATTTCTACCGTCTCATCCGCCCGATATTGCTTATTACTGTAGCTATTACGATAATTGCGCCTAAAACTATAGTCTGGGTAAATGAAGAAACCCCGATAATATTCAATGCATTATTTAATATACCGAGAAGCAGTACTCCAAAAAATGCTCCAACAAGGCTCCCCTTGCCACCTTCAAAAGTAATGCCGCCAATTATAGCAGCAGCAAGAGCCTGCAGTGCAAAATTTGCACCTACATCTGCCTGGACCATTCCCAACCTTGATATAAGAATGAGTGATGTAAAACCTACTATTAGCCCTGACAATGCGTAAATTGATATTATATGCATATCAACGTTAATTCCGGACAAATATGCAGCAAGAGGATTGCCTCCGATAGCATTAAGCCTTCTCCCGTATTTTGTGTATTTCCGCAGTAAAAATGCAAAGGCAAATACTACCAGATACATTATTATAGCGAATGGAACAATGCCCCCGATTTTTGATTGTCCGATGAATTGAAACTGGCCAGTAATAGCCTGGGGTCTTCCGCCTCCGACTATTAAAGCAATTCCCAGGTAAACATAGGCCATACCTAATGTAATAATTAGAGGAGTAACTTTACTTTTAGCAATTATAAAGCCATTAATAAACCCGAATACTATGCCTAAAACAAGAGCTACGATTACGCCTAAAAAAATGCTCTGCTCCGATAGTATCATTCTTGCAAAAACTATGGCAATAAGCCCGCACATGTTGCCTATCGAGATGTCAAGCTGGCCGGATATCATTAGCAAAGACATGCACATTGTCAGGATACCCAGTATGGAAATCTGCTGCATGATATTTAAAAAGTTTTTGAGGGTTAAAAATTTTGGATTTAATATACTGGCAATTACTACTATTAGAATAATTACTATAATGAGATAAAATATCTGGTTGTTTAAAAATCCCGGTCTTTTTGAAGCAGCAGCTTGACCATTCCCATTTTGTTTGATTTCTTTAGAGTTTGACACCTTTAATTTCCTCCCATAAAACCTGATAAAATATTTTCTTCATTAATTTCACTTTTCTCAAGCACTTTTGAAATTTCATAATTGCGTATTATGATTATCCTGTCACTCAATGATATGAGCTCCGGCATTTCTGAAGAAATCATAATGATTGACTTTCCGCTTGCAGCAAGTTCTGTAAACAGCTCATAAACTTCTGTTTTTGCATTTACATCGATGCCGTGCGTGGGCTCATCTACAATCAGTATATCAACGCCTTTAAAAAGCCATTTTGCAAGAACTGCCTTCTGCTGGTTGCCGCCGCTTAAAAATCTTATTTCTTTATTTAAAGACGGAGTTTTTATATTTAATTTTTTTACATATTCATTGCATAATTTTTTTTCTTTGCCTAAACTTAAAAATATTTTTCCAATTTTATCAAGCCCGACCACAGTAATATTCTGGTCGACCGGCAATCCCATGAAAAGGCCGTCTACTTTTTTACTTTCAGTAAGAAGTGCGATTCCTGATTTAACTGCCTGTATAGGGTTTGCAGGAGTAATGTCTTTTCCTTTATAGAAAACTTTTCCCTGATGCTTCCTGTAAGCACCAAAAACCGCCCTCGCAATTTCTGAACGCCCCATACCTTTTAATCCGGCAATGCCAAGTATTTCTCCCTGCCTAACCTTAAAGTTTATTGGCTTTGAAGATTCTTTAAGCTTAAGGTCGCGTACTTCAAAAACGTAATCGCCTACAGGGCTTTCTTTTTTCTTGTAAAAAAGATCTACAGGGCGCCCTATCATTTCTTTTGCAAGAAGGTCGGATTTAAAAGTTTCAAGGAATTTATCATGGGTCTTTATAAGTATTCCATCCCGCAGGACCGTTACCCTGTCGGCAACTTCGATGATTTCATCCAGGTCATGGGCAATATAGACAACGCCTACTCCTTCTTTTGAGATTCTTTTTACCATCTGTATTACTAGCCCGATATCATTAATATTAAAAGCCTGTGTCGGTTCGTCAAGAATGAGCACTTTTGGTTTTTGGGCCAGGGCTTTAAGTATTTTAACAAATTGCTGATCAGGTGGGCTTAATCTTTCATATATCTCGTCAACCTTAAGGCTTATGCCCAATTGACCTGCAAGCTCATTTGCCTGATTAGTCAAAGTCTTATAGCTTATAAAGAATTTTTTACTGTGGACCAGCTCAGTGCCTAAAAAAATATTTTCTGCAGCAGTAATACCAGGGACAAGTATATCTTCCTGGTAAACAGTCTGGATTCCAAGTCTTCTTGCTATGTGGGGCGTAAAAAAATTATGTTTTTCGCCACTTATAATCATTTCTCCGCTGTCAGGCTGAAATGCTCCGGACAGTAACTTTATAAATGTTGATTTGCCGGCGCCATTTTCCCCTATTAAACCATGCACTTCGCCCTTATAAAGATCGAAGTTAAAATTCGTAAGAGCCTTCACGCCGGGAAATTCTTTGGAAAGGCTTTTTACATCTAATATTTTGCCGTTTTTTAATGAATTGTTTTCCATATGCTATCCATATAAAAATTTATAATTACGGTTGTGATTTTTTATGTTTTGCGGTCTTATGTCTCTTTGGCTCATAAGACCGCAAAACGATTCAATTGCTACTGAACAATTTACCTACATTTTGGCCGGAAACGGTTTACCAGGAATCCAAGCCACCTACTAATTCAATATTTTCATCAGACGCAGGCCATGCAATATTCTCATCAAGATTGTCTGGTGTAATTACCATGTTAGGCAGCGGTATGAATTTTTCAGGGGGCTCTATACCCTGTGTTACATAGAGCCACATTGCCTTAAACAACCAACAACCCTGCAGACAAACTGGTGATGCAACAGTTGCATCGATAATGCCTTCTTCAAACTGCTTTAATCCGGTAGGCCCGCCGCCAGTTGCTATAATAGGTACAGTGCCTTCAAGCCCGGCATCTTTCAGTGCATTGTAAGCACCCTGTGCAACAGGTTCATTGTTTGCAAAA
>CAYGYY010000086.1:0-8174 GCA_964354265.1 uncultured Actinomycetota bacterium | reverse complement strand
AGATTGTACACAGGCTAATAGTAAACAATGGAGAAATATTAACTGTTTATAAACTAAGATGATTATTTTATTTATGTGAACCCCATTGGTTATTTCAAAGTATTGGACTCTCAAAAAGAACAGGACCTTCCAAATCATTATCATTTGATGAAGAACCCGAAAGACTCTCCAGGACTTTACCATAAGTGGTGAACATGGCCTCTTATATATTTATCATAAACAGATTTTACTGAATCCATCTGCGAAGCCGAAAGCGCAGTCATTTCAGAAGCTTCGATATTTGCCAGGACCTGGTCCCTGCTGCTCATGCCGGGTATTACACAGCTTATATCCTGGTTATCTAAAATCCATCTTATGGCATACTTTGTAAGCTCCTCTTCGCCAAAAACTTTCTTCAGCTCTTCAACTGCAGTAATTCCAGCCTCATACGGCACACCCGAGAAGGTCTCCCCTTTATCGAAGAATTCGCCTTCCCTGTTAAAATTCCTGTGGTCGCCGTTCTTAAAAGCACTGTCACTTTTTAACTTGCCGGTAAGCAGGCCGCTTGCAAGCGGAACCCTTACAATAATTCCCACATTTTTTTTTGCGGCTTCTTTAAAAAATATTTCCCCGGGTTTTAACCTGAACATGTTATAAATTATCTGGACACTTGCTGTCCCCGGATACTCTATTGCTTTTAAAGCCTCTTCGACTTTTTCCACACTGACACCATAATGCAGTATTTTTCCGGATTTTTTCAGATCTTCCAGTAACTCAAAAACTTCCTGCCTTTGATATACTTCTAGAGGGGGGCAATGAAGCTGTATAAGGTCGATTGCATCGACCTGAATCCGTGAAATACTTTCATCAATAAATTTTGTTATATTTTTCCTGTTATAACCTTCAGATAAATGAGGATTAAGTTTCCTCCCGCATTTTGTTGCTACATAAATCCTGGTGCCAGTCTTTTTTAAAAATTTGCCTATAGCAATTTCACTATTTCCATCATTATATACATCTGCTGTATCAAAAAAGTTTATGCCGTTTTCGACCGCATTGCTGAGAATCTCTTCGGCAATTGCAGGATTGAATTTTTCACCCCACCTTCCACCTAGCTGCCAGGTGCCAAGCGATACTTCAGATATTTTAAATCCGGTCTTTCCCAGAATCCTGTATTTCATATTTGCCTCCTCGTAAAGATTTATTTAAAGTTTTCCATATTAAATTTAAAACAATTTAAGCCCTCAGCTTCATAATATGGCCCGGGGATATGCTTGAAACCATCAAGAAGTTTAAAGTCATATTCAATGCCCAGTTTGTCCAGGCAATCATTCAGCTTGTAATTGTTACCCAGTGTGAAATCCTTTGAGCCATTAATGAATTTTAGGCTGATATTATTTTTTATACTATCAAGGTTTTGCCCTGCAAGTATATAAGGGCTGTTTTGCTGGAAATGAAAGGCATTATTTCCAAACATTCGCTCAAAGACTTCCGGCCTGTTTTTTGAGACACTTTCGATATCATGAAAAGAGCCGGCAATTGCAACAGCCGATGAAAACATATCGGGAAATTTAAATGCTAGTTTTACTGCGCCGAAACCTCCCATTGAAAAACCCTGCAGCGCGCGTCCATGCCTGCCAGGAACGGTTTTATAGGTTGCATCGATTAATGGCACAAGTTCTTTGATAATTATTGACTCGCCCATTATAGTGCCGTCATGTGAATCGCAGAACATCGAAAAACTGCCGCAGTTGGGAAATACCATTATAGAAGGGCCTATTTTTTTTTCTATGACTGCATTATGGAACATAAAAGGTATTCTTATATTAAACCCGTTAGATTCATCGCCGCCTTTTCCGTGAAGCCAGTATATTACCGGAAAACTCTTTTTCCCTGAGGTCTCTCTGTGGGATAGTCCAAGCTGGTATGAAGGAGGAAGATATACCGCATACCCTATCTCTTTCTGCATTGAATTGCTGAAGTATGTAGCATGAAAAAACCCCGGCACTGGCGACTGGAAGTGGTTTACCCATGAGATATCCGGCAATTTTGAATCATTATTTTTCATATAAAAATTTTTCCGGCCATCTTAATTTTTATTGCGAGCTTGAGTTTATCATGTTTTAAATTTCTTTATAAAATTTATTTTACAGGTATAATTCTAACTTAAGTATTAATTTTTATTAATAGGCTTTCTAAAAATGATGACAAAAAAAGAAAGAGCCCTGGCAGCCATAAAATTAAGAAGTGTCGATAAAATACCGTCATCCTACAGGGGGCTGCTCAACTTATCAGTAAAACTGAACAGGTATTTTGGTTTTCCTGAACCTGAAAATCTGACGGGTAATTATAAGAACCTGATAAATGCACTTGGCGCAGATTTTTATGCATCGGGCTCCAAGATATGCAAGTTTACAACATATACTCCGGCATATACAGGGCCGGAGCCGGAAAAACCCTATGTAAAAGATCACTCCAATTATTACCAGCTTGGCGCAAATTCAATAGCCGGTGAAGGAGGCAGCGGGGATGAAAGCATGGCATATGATATAATTTCGGACCCGCCTCTTGCTGCGCTTAGCGATGCATCGCAATTAAAAGACGGTTTTTTAACCCGGCGGCTGGGATATTTTGATTTCGGGCGCTTTGAAAACAAATATGGCAGCGGGCAGTTGAGCTACGACAGGTTGAAAGGCAGTCCCGATGAGTTCATCTGCATAGGTAACCTTTCCCATCTTTTCATGATATGCTGGGCGCTGAGAGGATATGAACAGTTTTTGACAGATCTTGCCTTCAATATAAGATTTGCAGAAAAGCTTATCAGTGAAGTCTGCGATTTTACTATTGAATATTCAAAAAGGGAACTCAAAGCCTTTGGGCATATTGCAGAGTATTACGGCACCGCAGACGATGTTGCAGGACAATACGGCATGATGTTTTCACCAGAACAATTTAAAAAATATTACCTTCCCGCATATAAAAAACTCATTGCGGGAATTAAAAAATATGGAATAGTATTTAGCTGGCACTGCTGCGGCAGTGTGCATAAAGTCCTTCCCATGATGATAGATGCAGGCATTGATGTGTTTGATGTCGTCCAGACATCGGCAAAGGACATGGATATCGGTAATATTTACAGATTATACGGAAAAGATGTCTGCTTGCATGGAGGAATAGATGTCCAGAATCTGCTGGTGTTTAAAAAACCTGCAGCAATACGCCAGGAAGTAAAAAGGGTAAAGGACCTGTGGGAAAAAAGAGGCGGAATTATCCTGGCGCCATCGCATGAATCAGTGCCTGAAACCCCCATTGAAAATATTGTGGCATTATATGATGAGTTAAATAAGTAAAGCCCAAACCTCTTTGTTTAGCTCGAATTTTGTATAGTTTAACCTTTTTTAAGCTGGGGCTTATTTTGCTTTTTGAAGTAAAAAATACAGGACCCCGCAGAGTTGCAGATTTTTTCAGTTATATCGAAATGCATGTCCTTAAAAAATTCTGAAGCGAATACAGAATACTCGGTCATGCAGATAGAAGAGCCGACTTTTGCTGACAGGTTTTCCCTTCCCGACCTTACCATTATCTCATGCCAGGGGCAGTGTGTTATCTTAACTTTTATAAATCCCGGGCCACTGAATATCCTATACCTGAAATGATCGATTTTTAATTTTATTTTCAGCGCTTTAATAAAAAGATCTTCCGGGCTAAAAACTTCTGAGCGGGAATTGCTTGCAGGGGATGTAATATTTTCAGGCGCTATGCCTGGGGATAAGCAGGATTTTATAAATCTTGCCTGGATTTTAGGCAATACTTTCCAGACCTCTTTATCTATTTCCAGTGCTTTTTCAAAACCAAATTGTTCCTCTACTTTTACAAACCATAAACCATCAACACTTGAAAAATTCCTGTAAAGATACTCGGCAATATTTTTTTGAGAAAATTTTTTCATACTTAATTAAGTCATTTTTTAACATCGCATTAAGTTGTATAATACTAAGCTTAAATAGCATTAATTTACAGGAGTTTTACACTTTAGCTTTATATAACTTAAAATATTTTGAATTAAATTTTTAAAACAATTTTAAACTAATTCTTTTTATATGAAAAAGGGAAAAATAAAATGGTTTTTAGCCGCCAGGTATTTCTTTATTGCTGCAGCGCTTTCAATTTTTTGCCTCACGCTTTCTGCATGCGCAGATTATGGGGCGCTGCAAGACAAGCTTGATGAAGCTATCAGGCAAAACGAAAAACAGTCCGAAGCGATACTGGCAATTGGAAGTGAAAATGAAGAATTGAAAGAAAAAAACAGCGCTGTGAATATTGAGAATGAAAATCTAAAATCTGAGATAGAAGGCCTCAAATCACAGCTCGATGACAGTAGCTCACAGGAGAAGGAAAATCAGCCGGAAGACCCGGAGACGCAACCTGAAAAATTGAAAAAAATGCTTAACAATATGAATGATCTCTTACGGTACGTTTATATTGGTTCTTCATCGCCTGATGAACTTGCATATACTTTTACAGCATTTACTATTGCTTATAAGGGCAAGACCTATATAATCACGGCTGGCCACTGTGTAGCTGACAATTATGGAGAAGAGGGGCTTTTTAAATTCAAAGCTAATTTCAGCGATACCTGGGTATATCCTGACCTTTTGGGCTATAAGGCTGAATTCTATAATCTGGATGATTATGGGGTTTTTTATACGGATGGCATGTCCGGTGGTTTTGCGCCAAGTGATATTGTAACAGAAGACCTTTTTTTGCTTGGAAGCCTGGACAAGGGATTAAGTATTGTAAGAAATCTTGGGGATTCCTCTAAACGAGGGGAAAGCGGAAGCCCCGTCATAAATGAAAACGGTGATGTTGTTGGCATTTATGTGGTTTACGGGTTTGTGTATACTCCCATCCAGCTGGCTCTTGATTTAATAGATAATACAGTAATCGACTGAGTTTATTTATTCAGTAAAAAGTTGGGTATCCGGCGTTTTTATGCAATTTAACTATCCAGCCGGATAATATAGATCAATTATAATGTAATACTGGAGTAATTATTTAAACATGACATGCGCAAAGATTGAGTTTTACGATACAAATTTCTGGATAGGGGAAAATAACCTTTCAGAAAAGCTCACTGTACCGGAATATTCTGCTGAAGATATTTTTGCTGAAAGACTGGCAAAATTCAATATAAGCGGCCATCTTATAGCCCACTACAGTTCGCTTTTCTGTTCACCTGAAGATGGAAATGACCTTATGGGAGCTTTTCTTGGCAAACATAATTCGAAAAACAGCGTAAAAACTAAAATTGTAAGCGGCATGCTGTTTATGGAGATGGAATATTTTAAAAATCCTGATTTATTTGCTGTAGAGCTCAGGAAAAGGTATGCCCAGGGATTTCGGTGCATAAAGCTTGTCCCAAAATCACACAAATACCCTTTTGATGCTGCATTGATGAAAAACATATACAGGGTCTTAAACGATTGCAGGTTTCCAGTAATGATTAGTCTTGATGAGCTGGACATTACTGGCAATAAATATATCGAATGGGTAAAAATTCTCGAAGTGGCTAATACTTTTGAAAACATGCCAGTAATAATCGATGGCGGTAATTCAAAAGAATTGATGTTCTCAAGTTATATTTTCCTTTTACTGCAGAACAGCTCAAATGTTTACTTTAATACACATAATCTTTTCTCAGTCAACCAGATTGAAAATATTGCAGGTTTTGGCGGACCTGATAGGCTGGTGTTTGATTCGTATTTTCCCTACTATGAGACGTTCCTGTCTGTGGAAAGGATAGTTGAATCTGATCTTAAGGATGAGCAAAAAAGAAAAATTGCAGGATTAAATATAAAAAGGATTTTTGATGGCATAAACCTGCGGGAAGAATAAAGTTTTTTTAAATGCTGAAGGATAAATTAAAAGATTTTACAATCATAGATACGCATCTGCATTTTGGCTATTTAAGCGGACTTAATGTGTCGGAAGAGCCGGACGAAGCTATATTAAACCTGTTTAAGAGATATGGCATAAAAAAAGCAATATTCTCCCATCACTGCGCAATTTCTTCACTTGATTACGGGATAGAAAGGACCCTTGCAATGCTTAAAAAACATGAGGGCTTTCTTTACGCATATCTTGTATTTAACCCAAACCATCCGGTGAAGAGCCTGGAAATGATTAAGGAATATGCCAGTCATAAACAAATTGCAGGGGTAAAAATCCATCCTTCATGGCATATGTGCTACCCGGATGATGCAAAATATAAGAAATTCTGGGAATATGCAGATGCAAACGAGACGGTTGTTCTCACCCACAGCTGGAATCCCAATGTCTCAAATAAAGCCCAAAAATTCTCGGACCCGGTATTTTTTGAAAAAATCGCTAGAAACCATCCGGGATTAAAAATAATACTTGCCCATGCTGGCGGGAGGGGGGAATACCTTTATAAAGTAATCGACCTTATAGAAAAGAACCCTAATCTTTATGCCGATTTTGCAGGTGATATATTTGAACCTTACCTGGTAAGCGAATATGTTAAAAGGATAGGTTCCGGGAAGCTTCTTTTTGGAACAGATCTGCCATGGGTCGATCTCAGGTATTATCTGTCAAATATACTTAATGCAGAAATAACCGATAAAGACAGGCAGAATATATTCGGACTGAATGCAGCTATTCTTTTTAATAAGATAGAAATAATTGATAAAAATGCTTAATTTATAGGAATTATTTATATATAATAAGTTTTATTCTTAATATTTTTTCAATAGTTTTTTCCAGGTTATATGAAAGACATTTCAGAAAACAACATTCTTCTTAGGATGACCGGCATCACAAAGATATTTCCAGGCGTTACTGCACTAAGAGACGTAGACTTCGAAGTAAAATATGGAGAAGTGCATGCGCTGGTCGGTGAAAACGGCGCAGGCAAATCAACACTTATAAAAATCCTGGGGGGCCTTTACAGGCCTGACGGCGGGGAAATGATATTTGAGGGTAAAAAAGTCTTTTTTGCCAATACTCATCAGGCGCAGCTTCACAAAATAGCTGTTATATACCAGGAATTCAATCTCATTCCCGATTTATCTGTTGCCGAAAATATTTTTATGGGGCGTGAGCCAAAAACATTTGGCAGACTTTTTATTAACTGGAGAAAAATAAATGCTGATGCCAAGAAAATCCTTGACCGGCTTGACATAGGCCTTGATTGCAAGCGGTTTGTTTCGGATCTTTCACTTGCAGAAAGACAGATGGTAGAAATCGCAAAAGCGCTTTCCCTTGATGCCAGGCTGATTATAATGGATGAGCCGACAGCAACTCTTACGGAGAAAGAAGTTGTAAAGCTCTTTGAAATAATAAGCGAGTTAAAAAAACAGGGTGTCTCCATTATATATATATCCCACAGGCTTGAGGAAGCCTTCAAGCTGTCTGAAAGAATAACAGTACTGCGGGATGGCGAAAAAATAGGAACCAAAAATACCTGCCAGACAAACCAGGATGAGATAGTCTCGATGATGGTGGGTAAAATCGTTAAAGATTATTTTGCCGGAGAGAAAATATCGAGCGTGCAAAAAGAAACAGTTCTTGAAGTCCGGGACTATGACATAGCCGATAGCGTGCATGATATAAACTTTAAGCTTTATAAAGGTGAGATACTTGGTTTTGCAGGCGTCCTTGGTTCAGGGATACATCATCTCCTGAGATCCATTTATGGCGCAGCGCCAAAAACAAAAGGTAACATCTTTTTTAACGGCAAAGAGGTTTTTATCAAAAATACAAAGGATGCCATAAAACTTGGCATAGGGTTTGTCACTGAAGACAGGAAAGGGGAAGGAATACTTTACGACATGTCTGTCATGCAGAACCTGACTATAATAATAATTAGAAGCCTTACTTTCTTTAAAGGCTTATTTGTAAAAGCAGGTAACGAGAAGAAAGTATTTGGTGATGTAAGTAAAGAGCTTGATATAAAATTTGCAGATTTAAACCAGCGTATAATTTTTTTAAGCGGAGGCAATCAGCAGAAAGTCATAATAGGGCGCACCCTTATAAGCAAGTGCAAAGTGCTGATCCTTCTGGAGCCCACAAGAGGAATAGATGTCGGCGCCAAAGCTGAGATCCACAGGATAATGAGGGAGCTGGCAAATAAAGGGATTTCGATAATCCTGTCCTCTTCAGAGCTGCCCGAGCTT
>CAYGYY010000085.1:0-8193 GCA_964354265.1 uncultured Actinomycetota bacterium | reverse complement strand
GAGAATAATACCCTATTTCCTGTGATATTTTCTTGACAGTCCTTGCTAAGTTCTACAATAATAACAATTATATTGTTTTTCCATTTTGTCGGCAGTAAGAATTTAAAATTACAAAATTCAAACCCGCTGATTGAATATTTTTTTAAACATTTTTAGGTTAAAGGTAATTATTGTATATGGAAGAAAAACTTATAGCGCCATGCGGTATGAACTGCAGTTTATGCATAAGCTACCAGTTTATGAAAAATGATTTTAACAAACGGGGGTTTCACAGGAGTTATTGCCCGGGTTGTATTCCCAGAGGAAAAAACTGCACCTATATGGGACATAAGTGCAAACTGATGGCAAAAGGGACGGTGCGTTTCTGCTTTGAATGCGTAGATTTTCCCTGCAGAATGCTGAAATCACTGGATAAGCGATACAGCAGCAAATACCATATGAGCATGATAAAAAACCTGGAATTTATCAGGGATAACAGCATGGATATGTTTCTGGAAAAAGAAGAGGCAAAGTGGCGGTGCCCCCAGTGCGGCAGAATTATATGCTGCCATAACGGGCTGTGCCTGAATTGCAATATTGAGGTATTACTACGGAATAAAAAATACCTCTGGAACGAAGAGTAAGATTATTGACTCATTCAACAATTATATAAGCCAATACAAAATCCTATTAAGCAAAGGGCACATGCAGAAAGCCTATAAAGCAATAATGATGGAATTGACCAGCAGAGTGTCCTGCTCCGGGATGCATTCAGGGAATAAGAAAACTTTCTCATAATATTTCTGTATTGAAAAATAGAGATGTATTGGCTTCACCCTTATATATAACCAGTTTTTTATTTTCCAGTTAATACCCAAAAGGAACAAATCCTCCATTCCACATGCCTCCATAAGACTTCCCGATATTCATGGGCATCCTTATTATGCCCTGCGGGTCGATATGCTTCATCATCTTTTCAGTGATTTCCCCAATGCCGGTATCACCAGTATTAAACCCAAGCTCTGCAATTTACCCCTTTTGATTTAACGTCTATATTTTGTCATCGTTTCTTTTTCTAAAGAAAAATAGTGTCAGCAAACATACAAGCAATAAAAACAAAAAAATATAACTTAAATTCATAGCGACAAACAAACCAAATCTATTATAAACAAACCCTAAAAGAAAAGGTAAAAAAAGCCCGCCAGTTCCACCAAATAAACTGGTTAGAGATATAACTGAATTCCGGTTTGCAGGAAATAAAATTCCCGCTTCAGCAATAATAAGGGGCCAGATTCCAGCCGTAAAAAATCCTGACAGTATAAATGAAGCAAAGATTACCGAAATACTGGTGCTATAAATACCAAAAACCAAACAAATTATTGACAGGGCTGTAATGGATATTAAAATCTTTAAAATACTGATTTTTCTTGATAAGAAACCAATAAATATCCTGCCAATAATGACTGCAAACCAGAAATAAGAAGCAACCTGGCCAGCAGTCAATTCTTTAAAAGCCCTTTCAGTGCGTAAAAAAGTGGGTATCCATCCTACAAGAGCCAGTTCGGCGCAAACATAAAAAAATAATGAAATTATCAGTAAAGAAAATACTTTTTTGTTGTCAAGCTTTACCGATTTAAAAATATTGGGAGTGATTTTTATCCGGGTACTTTCATACCTTGAAATATCCAGCATTGCAAAAATCAATATATTTATAAAACATAGAATCCCTGCAACAACGTAAGTATTTTGCCAGTAAAATCCAAAATCTATTAGATATACAGTTAAAAGCGGGCCGAGAAAAGCGCCAATCCCAAAAAAAGCATTGTTTAAATTAATAAACAATCCTTCACTGCCTTTGTTTATTTCGATCAGCAAAATGCTTACTTGGGATTCTATAAAACCATTAACAAGGCCTATAAATATAAAGAAAAGTGATATTAAAATAAAACTTGAGGTAAATCCCAGTGAAAGAATAGCTGCAAACAACAAAGAGTATGCAGCCAGAAGCAGGTTCTTTCTTTTCCAGTAAGTAACAATCCAGATACTTAAATAACAGCCGATTATAAAACCGACAAAATAAAAAGCAAAAATATAACCTGCAGTCTCAATTGAAGTATTGGTTGTTCTGGATAGTTCAATAAGGACGGGGCTTGTTATTGTGTAGGAAAGCCCCACAACAAACATGGTATAAAAAAAACTTATATTAAAAAAAAATCTCCTGGAAATAATACCTTTTATTATTGTGCCCTTTCTTTGCTTCCGCGCTTATTTAAATATAAAATATAAGAAATTATAAACTATGGATAACCAGAACGGAAGGTGCCTCTTTAGACGGTTAATTGATGTCTCTTTGTATCTTTCAGAATAAGTTTTGCATACCGGCATACCTGATATACGGTTGGCAAGCTGCAATAAAAGGATAAGAGCACAGGATAAGATCAAAAGATAAGTAAAAGGGGAAAAAGTAAAATTGCAAAGAGAAAAGATGTAAGAAGACAATGAAAAGGGTGATATCAAAATCAAAATATGTTTCAGGGCTTCAGTGTCTTAAATACCTCTGGTGCCTGATAAATGACCCTGAGTCAATCCCGCCATTTGATGAGGTTACCATGTTTCGCTTCCAGCAGGGCCACGAAGTGGGTAACCTTGCAAAATCACTCTTTCCGGGCGGTATAGAGATCGAGCATGGAGTAGATATAGAGGCAGAACTAGCCAGGGCAAGGGAACTGACAGGCCTTGCTGCTTCAGCCACAGACAAAGCCTATTCCGCCAATAATTTCCCCAAACCCCTCTTTGAGCCGGCATTTACCTATAAAAACTCATTTGCCCGCGCAGACATCCTTGAACCTGCTGCCAACGGTTCATGGAACATTATCGAGGTAAAAAGCTCCTCTTCAATAAAGGATATAAACATACATGACGTATCGCTCCAGAAATACTGTTATGAGGGGGCAGGCCTTAAGATAAACAAATGCTACCTGATGTATTTGAACAGGGATTACGTAAAGGACGGTCCCTTAGACCCGCACCGCTTCTTTATAAAAGAAGATGTAACTGCCCGGGCAGAAATGCTGCAGGAGTCAGTCGAGGATAATATTTCACGGATGCTTGAAACAATAGAAAGCCCGGATTGCCCAAACATAAGCATTGGCAGAAACTGTGACAATCCCTATGAGTGCCAGTTAAAGCAGTTATGCTGGAGTGACCTGCCAAAAAACAATGTCTTTGAGCTTTACAGGGGAAAGGACCTTGCCTGTTTTTTGTACGACAACGGCATAATCGAGATCTCACACATAGAAGAGACTTCCATGCTTGATACAATCCAGCTGAAGCAATACCGCTCCATTACGCATAACTGCCCCATCTTTGACGCAGATGATATAAGATTCTTTTTAAAAAAGCTAAGATATCCTTTATATTTTCTTGATTTTGAGACTTTTGCAACTGCAGTACCGCTGTTTGACGGCCTGAGGCCTTACCAGAACATACCTTTCCAGTTTTCATGCCATATAATGCAAAACCCTGAAGGCCCGCCTAAAAGCTTTTACTTTCTTGCTGAGGATGACGGAAAGGATCCCAGGCCGGATTTTCTTGAAAGTTTAAAAAAAGCCCTGGGTTATGAAGGCGGGACCGGCAAAGCTTTTACGGATGGCTCTATCCTTGTCTATTATGAGTATTTTGAAAAGGGTATATTAAAGGCGCTTGCAGAAGCATTTCCGCAGCATGGCTGGTGGATAGAGGACGCAATTGCCCGCATTGTGGACCTGTATGAGCCTTTTGGCAAATTTTACTATTACAGCGCCCGGCAGAAAGGAAGCGCCTCGCTAAAAAATGTCCTTCCGGCCCTCACCGGGATAAGTTATGACGACATGGAAATAAAGAATGGCCAGGAGGCAAGCATCAGGTATCTAAATATAACATTCCTAAAAGGGGAGGCACACCCTGACGGGGCCCCTGTGGAAAAGATAAGAAAGGACCTTCTTGACTACTGCGGTCTTGATACCGAGGGGATGATTTATATCCTGAGGGAGCTTTATAAGATAGCCGGTTAAAAAGCATCTGAAAGCATATTGACAATTAAGAAACACATAGTAATATTAATATTAATATTACTATGATATTACTGATATCATATAATGGTTATTTAGCATAGATATTGAGAATATTAAGTTGAACTTATTAAGTTGAATTTAATAAAGACAGTTATTTTTTAATTGGTGATATTAATGAAAAAAGAACGCACCTCTGTACTTTTAAACCAGGAGGACATGCTTAAACTTAAAGCATTATCCCGGCGGACAAATAAATCAATAAGCTTTCTTATACAGGAAGCAGTTGCTGAATTTGTTTCCAGGACAATCCCTGAAAGAGAAATCGGTATAATCGGTATGGTTGACAGCAGCGATGCTTATTTTGCCGAGAAGGACGAGGAAATACTTGATAAGATAATTAATGTGGAGGATTAATTGCAGATTTTACTTGATACAAGTGCAATAATATCACTTTCTGACAAAGGACATCACTTAAATGAAGTGATAAAAAACCTTGCTATAAAGGAAGAAAACCTCTGTATTATCCCTTCCTCTGTAGCTGTTGAAGTTTGTCAGCTTTTAAAATACAGATTTGGCAGCAGGTATGAAATAAAATTCCTTGAAGATATTTATAGATCCAGTTTTATTATGGATACAATTAAATATGATGATATTCCCAGAATAATCCAAATACTTGCCAAATATGAGGACCTCAATGTTGGTTATGTCGATGCTTCAATAGTTGCAGTTGCAGAAAGACTTGGAACAAATAAGATCATAACCCTGGATAAAAAGCATTTCAACGTCCTTGTACCATCAGGATTTGAATGCTTTGATATCCTTGTTTGATTTAAAATAAGTCCTGATATTAATTAAAAGGAGCAGTAAACTTGCAGGGTTTTCAAATAATATTATTCGATCTTGACGGGACCCTTGTAGATTCAAAATCAGTCATTGTTGATTCTGCAAATAATATGCTGGAAGAATTTGGCTTCGAACCGCTTAGCGAGCAGCAAATAATAAAACATATAAGGTTTGATACAACCTACCTGGTGGAGATGCTAACCGGTTTTACCGAACATTCAAAGATTAAAAAAGCAGTAGATATTTTCAGGGATTACTGGAAAGCGCATGTAAGCACTGACTCAAAGTTATTTGATGGTGTAATGGAAACTCTGGAATATTTAAGTGATAGGCACCTTATAATAACAAGCAATGGGATAAAAGAGGTGATAGAGCAAATGCTTGATTATTTCAATATCAGGAAGTTTTTCAGCTCAATAATCTCTGGAGATGAACCGGATTGCATAAAGCCAACTGCATGCCCTATAAATAAGGTTCTTTTTGATGATGATATTGCTAAAAGAAAAAACACAATAATTGTTGGCGACATGGTTGCAGATATTGCAGCCGGAAGAGCCGCAGGCGTTAAGACATGCGCCGTTACATATGGGTTGGGATACCTGCAGGATTTAAAAGAAGCAAAGCCCGATTACCTTATAGATAATATTGTTGAATTGATAAAAATCATAAAGAATTATAAATATTAAAAAAATACCTACCCATTATTGCTTTAAAAGACAGCTGAGCGAAAATAAATAAAATGGTCTGTTTTATAACAACCCTTGTGGTAATACTGGCACTGGGTTTTTGTGCATTAATTATTTTTTTAATTGTGAGATTCTTCCGGTGGATTTTTTCACCAGTAAGAAGTGCACAGGCAGCAAATCCTGCCAGGCCTGCTGATGAAATAGCTGTATCGAAAGAATTCCAGCAGTTCAGTTCAGAAAGGATTGAGTACTGGAATAAAATAATCAGTCAACAAAAAGCTGCCGGAGTATTTGATGAAACCAAAAAAGTTTATGAAACAGGGGAATATAAGGGTGTAAAATACAGTATAATCCGCAGCTCCCGAAGCGATACAAAAAGCGAAGATGAAGAGGCAGATCTTATGGTGCAGATGCTAATATATTCACAGCTTCAGGAAGGAGATTTTGAATGATTTTGCTAAATATTCTGATAAGGATGTGAAAAATAAGGAGAATTAATCATGAAAAAAACAACTATTTTTCTGGTATCGTCTCTGGTAATAATATTTGTCTTATTTTTTACATCACCATCAATTGCGGGATGCAACAAGACAGCAACAAAGCAACTTGATGTTTATGTATGGGAAGGATACCTGCCTGCAGAAGCAGCTACTTTGTTTGAACAAGAAACTGGAATAAAGCTGAACATAAATTATATTACTGACAATGAAAAAGCAACAACCCTGTTACAGGGCGGTGGCAAAGCGGATATTATCATGCCCACACAAAGCAGCATAAATAGATATTATGAAGGCGATCTTGTACAACCTCTTGATATAAAAAATATTACAAATTACGGAAAAGTTTTAAGGTTTTTAAAAGATCAACCCTGGGCAAAATGGGACGGCGCTCAGATGGGCTCGGGGGAAATCTATGCAATACCCTATATCTTTGGAACTAATGGGCTTGTTATTAATACCTCCAAATATACAAAAAGTATTGATGATATCGGATGGGAAATTTTATTTGATACAGGTTTAAAAGGAAGGGTATCGGTAAAAAATAATCTCACTTCTTTATGGCCTATACTTGATTTGCTTGCCATACCAATGGGAAACCTTGCAACTAATCCACAGGAAACTCTGGAAAAGATAAAGCCCAAGGCAATAGAGCTTAAAGATAATGTTTTAAAATTTTATAACTCAGAAGCAGAATTATTAGACATTATGAAAAATGAAGAAGTCTGGGTCTGTAAATGTGAAGATGGCAGTGGAAGAAAACTTTCGCAATTTGATTCTAAATTTAAATATGTAATTTCTAAAACTGGGGCGCTTGCATTTACTGATACATTCATGATTCCAAAAGAAGCGGCAAATCCTAAAGGAGCCAATTTATTTATTGATTTTATGTTAAGGCCTGATATTGCAGTAATGTTAACAGAACAATCAGGCTTTACCACAACAGTTGAAGGCGCCCTGGATATAGCAGAAGGGATTGATAAGGACCTTTACAGATATACGGATGAACAGCTGGCAAAATTTAAATTTACACCAAATTTATCAAAAGAGGTAAGATCTATATATTTAGAATTTTGGGAAGAACTGTCAACAGTACAATAGAATCCACCAAGAACTATTCCTGTTATATCTAAACCTTTGCCTTTCATTTTATAGATGCCTGCTTTTATTCTTTTTAGGTCTATGCTCCCACAGACAATTGCAGCTATAGCAAGAAAGTTTTATATGGTTATTTAACCTTGGGCCATGTTACAGCATTTTTTTGAAATTATAAAATAAGAATTGTTTGCTGCCTCGAATTGTGAAATTTCTAACCGTTTTTTGGGAACTTGACAGTTAAAAAGATCAGATAGCCAGATGTTCTTATGGAGCATATTATTCATTTTTACGGGGATGTTAAAAAGCAAAAGTTTTTTCAACAGAATCAATAAATTCTTTTGCGCAGGCAGCAGATGATGTTGCGCCATTCCTTGAGCGTGAAGCTGACAAATATAATGTAACAATGAAGAACTGCCTGGATCTTCTGGATAAGTTTAAATAATATAAAAGGCACAAACTTTCAAGGCACTTCGAATTGTCCGCTTAAAGTGTTAAAAGAAAATAAGCTATATTAATACAAATAATCAAAGGACTTTTTGTATTATTGTTACAAATTATCAAACAACTTATTGTAAATATTATAGACAAATAGCATGGCATCCACTCTAAAAATACAATGTTCGAAATTACAATCTTTCAAAATATTATTAATTTATAACCCTTTTTATAGTATATATTATTAGTAGTAAATAAGCCTTCTTTGTATTATTGGTTAAGGCAATCCAGAAACAGCAGCGCCGAAGTAGATTATTTGATACAATGCTGCCTAAAAGCTGTCACTGTTGAAGTTTTTGGTTGTCTTATAAAATATTTGAAAAATATTTATTAATTCACTGAAATAATATATAATTAAGTGAATTTATTCACTAAAATTATTGATATAAAGATTTATTAATGAGCATAAAAAGAGATATACAGGATATAGTTGCCTCAAAGCTGTTTAAAAGCCGGATTATTATAATATATGGCGCAAGGCAGGTGGGTAAGACCACCATGGTAAAAATGATACAGGATGAATTTAATTATAAATCCAGGTAT
>CAYGYY010000084.1:0-8430 GCA_964354265.1 uncultured Actinomycetota bacterium | reverse complement strand
GGTACGCGAGCTGGGTTTAGAACGTCGTGAGACAGTTCGGTCCCTATCCTCTGTGCGCGCAGGAGAATTGAGGAGGTTTACCCCTAGTACGAGAGGACCGGGGTGAGCGAACCTCTGGTGTGCCAGTTGTCCTGCCAAGGGCATGGCTGGTTGGCCAAGTTCGTTAGAGATAAGTGCTGAAAGCATATAAGCATGAAGCTCGCTCCAAGAATAGTTCTCCCATCCTTTAAGGAGTAAGACCCCATGAAGAACACATGGTTGATAGGTTGGATGTGTAAGCACAGTAATGTGTTTAGCTGACCAATACTAATAGGTCGAGGACTTGATATTAACTAATTGGTTTGCTATGAAGCTTTGAGAGAACACGAAAAGCTTTGAATGTGCCAGGCCTGCAATATGCAGCAGGTACTGGAAAGATTGAAAATTAAATATTTCATATAAGTAAATTCTTATAAGTTTAATAGATTTACGGTGGCTATAGCGAAGGGGAAACACCTGTTCCCATCCCGAACACAGAAGTTAAGCCCTTCAGCGCCGATGGTACTTTACTGGCAACGGTATGGGAGAGTAGGACGCCGCCGTATTTTTTTTGCTCTAATCAAATCTTTCAGCGACTCTGCATAATAAAAAAGCATGGCCAGAAATTCCGGGTATGTGCTGCTAAAAAGACGCACGGCGCCCAAGGGGACCTAAAAGCCAACCATAACATCGCGATAAGACCCCTGATGGCAGCAACACCGGTCACAGCGAGGGCGCTGTCATCAGGGGACCTGTCTCTACTCGCTTCAGCGGATTGTCGGATAGGCGCAGGGTTAATCCATCGCCAGTTTGATCTTGAGCTTTTCTTCTGGGCTCAGTTCGATGTTATTACTGAAATCGAAGCGCACATTCTTAATGCTGCCGGTGAACCAGAAGGGGCGCTTGTGCTCGTATGCTTTACTGACCGGGGTCAGGGCATCTAAGCCCACGTCCAGTGTTTCGACACTGAAGCGGCCGCGCACTTGCTTCTCGATCCGGCACGTGCCGACCTGCTTGCCGTTGATGAAAAGTGTCACACTGGCCGGGCCACCCAGTATCTTGGTTTCGTTGACGAAGAGGCATTTAAGTTCCACTTTGCCCGCAGGCACGTTCACATTAGAGACCGCTTCGTAACGCTCCACATCGAACCAGTTGTAATGGTAGACCAGCTTCCCATCCATGATGTAGAATGACCAGCCGGCAGTATCACCCCCCAGACAGACCAGCACACCCTCAGCTCCCTCCGGGGGAATCTCGGCGTATGCCGTAATGGTGTGGGTGATATTGTGGGTCTTGGGCGCACTGCCTTCGGGCAGGCGGACCATGCCCGGATAGAAAGTTACCGAATCACGCCCGTAGAAATAGTTGGGCCGCAAGGTAACATCGGCCCGCTCGGCGAAGCGGTCATCCAATGGGAGCACGTTGTATTTCGCGGCTTCGACGAAGAACAGATCCTGCAATTCGCGAAGCTTCTCGGGAAATTGTTTGGCCAGATCGGCGGACTGGCTGAAATCTTCAGAGATGTGGTAGAGTTCCCATTTGTCTTCGGCAAAATCCCATGACCCAAAGTTGATCCAGGGCAGACGCCCGTGGCGGCAGGAAGCTATCCAGCCATCGTGATAGAGGGCGCGGTTACCAAACATCTCGAAGTACTGGGTGTAATGCTTGCCGGGGGCCTGGGCATCATCGAAGGAATAGGCCATACTGACGCCTTCGATCGGTTTCTGGGGCACACCATGTATCATCGTGGGCTGGGCAATGCCGATCACTTCCAACAGGGTGGGTGCGATATCGATGACATGGTGGAACTGGGAACGCAGCTGACCCTTCTCTTTGATCTGCTTCGGCCAGGAGACCAGCAGGCCGTTACGGGTGCCGCCTAAATGCGAGGCGACCTGTTTGGCCCACTGGAAGGGGGCATCGCCGGCCCAGGCCCAGCCTACGGGATAGTGGGGGGTTGTGCCGGGCAGTCCGATATCGTCGATCCGTGGCAGGATTTGCTCGATGGTGGGGGGAAACCCGTTCATGCACATAAACTCATTGAGGGAGCCGATAAGCGTGCCCTCGGCGCTGCTACCATTGTCGCCGATGATATAGATTACCAGGGTGTTCTCGAGTTCGCCCATCCCTTCGATGGCCTCCACCAGGCGCCCGACCTGGTAATCGGTGTGTTGAAGGAAATCGGCATAATTTTCGGCAAAGCGGGCGAAAAGTCTTTTCTCCTCAGCACCGTAATCGTCCCAGGCGGGGATCTCCTTCGGGCGTTCGGTTAAGGCTGTGCCCTGGGGGATCACGCCCATATCTAGCTGTCTCTGATGCACTGCTTTGCGGTATTCATCCCAGCCCATATCGAATTTGCCGGCATGGCGACCGCGCCAGTCCTTGGGGGGCTGGTGGGGGGCATGGGCGGAACCGGTGGAGAAGTAGGCAAAGAAGGGGCGATCTGGGGCGATGGCTTTCTGTCGGCGCATCCAGTCGATGCAGTCGTTCGCAAGATCGGTGTCTAGGTGGTAGCCTTCTTCAATGGAATAGGGTACAGGCACAGCCCGCGTACCTCGGTACAGCGCCGGCAGAAACTGGTCAGTCTCTCCGCCGATGAAGCCATAGAAATAGTCAAAGCCCTGGTTGGTAGGCCAGTTCTCGAATGGACCGGCCTCGCTGGTCTGGTTATCGGGTACGTTGTGGTTCTTTCCCCACCAGCCGGTGGCGTAACCGTTCTGGCTGAGCAGTTCGGCAATGGTGGCGCAACTCTTGGGCATGATGCCGTCATACCCGGGGAAGCCCGTGGCCAGTTCACCGATATTGCCGGTGTGCACGCTGTGGTGGTTGCGGCCGGTCAGCAGAGCAGCCCGAGTTGGCGAGCACAACGCACAGGTGTGAAACTGATTGTAGCGCAACCCGTCTTTCGCCAACCGCTCAGCGGTCGGCATTTCGATCAGGCCACCGAAGGCACTCGGCCAGCCAAAGCCAACATCATCAAGGATTACCAGCAGGACATTAGGGGCTCCATCCGGCGCCTGCATTGGTTTGGGAAAATCGGCGACGGAGTCCTTATATGTCAGGCCAATCTTGGCATCCGCATGGCGATATGCGGGGCGGGGGTAAACGTTGTTACCCACTTTTTCGGGAAATTTCTTTTTCATAGAGGTATCCTTTCTTTTAGTGATAGTTAAATTGATAACACGAGTAATATTATAGAACAATACCGTTACTATTATAATTCCATACCGCTATACTTAAATAAAAAATGAAAATTTTACTTGCCGAAAAAAGCAAACACCTGGATTCGGCTCTTATGCTTGTAATTACACAGATAAAAGATTTAGAGGTTAAAGAAATAGGGCAAATTCTAAATGTAGATAAAGTCGATAGCCTCTATAAAAAACTAACAAAAGAAAAACCGGATGTGTTAATTATAAACGGAGGGTTTGTAAACCATAAAACAAGAGACATAATACCTGAACTGGAGATTTTGTATCTGGCTATGGCAATCGTGATCTTAAGTACCGACCCTGAACTTGAAGAGAAGTACTTAGAGATAGGGATAGGGAATTTTATCTTAAAGGGTAATTCTGCTGAAGATTTCTACAATTCCATGGTTATATTTTTAAGAAAAGAGCAAATGAAGATCTCCAATTAGAAACTAAAAGCTATATATAACAAGATTAAGGTGGTAAAAAAGATTCTTGACTGGCTTGGTATTTATGAATTTAAAAGGGACAGGCCCCCGCCAAAAAAATTGCAAGCTGCAGATTCATTTGATGATTATGCAAATAATTACAGATTTATATATTTTTCATTTCCGGAACATAATCCAGCTAATTCTTATCAAGAGCACTTTCTTTTTTTATTTAAGAGAAGTACTTTTTGGTCAAATAATCATTAACAGAGGCTAAATAACCGACAATTATTATATTTATACCAGAGAGATCCAGAAGCAAGTTCTTATAAATTCCAGTCTAGTATGATAAAATAATTAATCGGTACTACAAGAGGAGAAAAATATGACAAAGCTTTTAGAAAGAGCATTTGAAAAAGCATCCCAACTTCCGGAAGTAGAACAGAATGCTTTAGCGAAGTGGGTTATAGAAGAAATTGAATCAGAAGGTAAATGGGAGAAAGTTTTTTCAGGTTCTGAAGATATTCTTGACAAGCTTGCTGATGAGGCTCTTACTGCAGGCATATAGAGTTTTTAAAAATAACCCCTATCATCTAAGTCTTCATTTTAAGCGGATTCATTCAACCAGGCCAATTTTCTCTTTACGTATAACAAAGGACTATCGTGCTATTGGCTTATTACAAAATGATGAGATAATATGGTTCTGGATTGGGTCTTATGATGATTACGATAATCTATTAAAACAGATATGACCTACTGTCTAAAAGTTCTTATGAAATAATATTTATTTTACCTATTTTAAGAAAGTCATAATCTGCCTGTATAAAAAAGATTAATTTAATAAATTACACATATTACCTCTAAATTTTTTATATAGGTAAAAATATCCCTGATATTGAACTTTAGGCTCAATGTGGAATGGCCGTCGCTTTGGCGGATAAAAAGTACTCCGGGGATAACAGGCTTATCACGCCCAAGAGTCCATATCGACAGCGTGGTTTGGCACATCGATGTCGGCTCATCGCATCCAGGGGCTGCAGCAGGTCCCAAGGGTCCGGCTGTTCGCCGGTTAAAGATTGCTATCTTCAACCGGAACCAGAGACCTTAATATTTAACCTGCTATAATGTCTTCGAGTGTTTGATATTTAATTCGAAAAAAGTAAAAGGGAGAAAAATAAAATGATGTACTCTTCGGAACAAATGGAAGAAAAAGCTATCATAGATACGGCAAGTTGTATGTGCGCTGCTGCGCGTACTGCACCAAAGGCCCGGGGGAATGACAATATAATTACACTGGTGCTTACAGGCAATGAAAAAGATGCTTTAGCTGAAAAAATGGCTGAAATAAATATTCGGGAATTTGAAGGAACATCAAGTATTTTTCCCCGTGATGCTAAAAATCTGAAGTCTGCTCAAGCTGTAGTATTAATAGGTGTAAAACGTGTCTATGCCGGACTTAAATTCTGCTCTTTTTGTGGTTTTGAAAACTGTGATAAATGCAAAGAGGCTGGGGGCAGATGTGCATACAATATGATAGATTTAGGAATCGCCTTAGGTTCTGCTGTGTCAGTTGCTGCTGATGAGAGGGTAGATAATAGAATAATGTACTCTGCTGGAAAAGCTGCAGCAGAAATGAATTATGCTGATGATTCTATAGCATGGCATGCCATACCGATCAACCTTTCAGGTAAGAATATTTTTTTCGATCGCAAGTAACCTGAGAATTCTTGCTTTTTTCTGCCAGGCCCATTCCGGCGCTCCTCTAGACCTGTAAATAGAGCAGGATCAAGTATTGATCTATCTTTAGTGATTTTTATTTACAAAAAAGAATTAATTGTAAAAATATAATAAGATTTAAAAGGAAATGTAATTTACACTGCAAAAAAAGATAGAAAAAGTATTGCTAATAAAATTAGGGGTATAAATGAAAAAAAAGAATGTAAATATAAACAAACACAAAATCCCCGAAGTCACCACTGTAAAAATGGGTTTTGTAGATTCTTATATAATAAAGGGTGATGCTGATTTAACTGGTGAAAACTCCTGGGTAATTATAGATTGCGGTGTTGCTGGAAGTGAAAGAAAGATATTAAAGATGATGGGTATCCTTGGAATAAAACCAGATAGAATTTCACTCATCATACTGACACATGCGCATATGGACCATACCGGAAATGTCAAAGAGCTGCAAAGAATCACAGGTGCCAAAGTGGCCATTCAAAAAGAGGATGCAAAATTCCTGATAAAGGGAATAAATGCTAAAGTAACTCCAGTCACTGGATTTGCAGGATTTATGTTAAAATTTATGAAATATGTCCCGCAAAAAGATAAAAATGGCATTGTGCCAGACCTTAAAATAGAAAATGAACTTGATCTTAATTTGTTTGGAGTAAGGGGAAGGGTAATATCAACCCCGGGTCACACTGAAGGTTCGGTATCGGTTTTATTAGATAGCGGGAATTGTATTGTCGGTGATATAATTGGTAAGACATTGGGAAAGGTCAAGCCTGGATTATTTTGTAATGACATAGAAGAAAATTTAAAAAGCATCAGAAAGATAGTAAATTCAAATGCTAAAAATCTTTATCTGTCTCATGGCGGACAATGCAGCATTCAGGAAGCTAAAAAATATTTAAACCTTCATGACTGAGAATCTAAATAAAAATCAGCAAAATTTGCTCATGCATTTTCTGTATATCATGCTAAAGTGAGGCTTAAATATCAGAACGAATATATTCAGGCAAACCTCTTGAACAGAATAGCTCTGTCAGAAATTCCACCAATCATCAAGTGAAGTTGTGAAGTTAAAACTTGTTTAAACTGACAATGGAGGCAGCTAAAACCTGAAAGAAATTAAAAGGTTATCAGTTAATACTTCTGGTTCTTGAAAACAAGAAGTTTGCAGATGGTGAACTGGTTGAGGAGGCATTATTGTATCTAGGTTTTATTTCTTTGGTTATTGATTGTCTTTGCCTACCTATATTTAAAGAATTTATTTTTTTCTTTAAATATAGGTAATCCGGCTCTATAATTTAAATAATTTCGTTTAGACTTTTAGATAAGGCATTGATAGGAAAAGGTCGAAAGTTAGAGTCTCTTAATGCGAACCAATGTGCTTATGCTTTTACTAAAGAGACCACTAAGGTCTCTTTTTTACTTTAGTTAGTTAATAAATGTGGTAAATAGTAATCTATGAAAAAGATAGTCAGCAGGTTTAAAAAACGTCTTAGTATTACTTTTGGGCTGCTTTTTATAGAGTCAATCGCAGAACTTCTTTTTCCTTTAGTCATTGGCATCGCAATAAATGACTTATTAAATGATTCATATAGTGGTCTGATATTTCTTGGAGTTTTAGGGTTATTTACAGTCAGCATTGGTGCATTACGTAGATTAATCGACTCTAGGGCATATGCGTATATGTATGTAGTTCTCGGAAGTGAATTAGCCTCTAATAGCTCAGCATTATCAACTAGTAAGAAAGCGGCTCAGTTGAGCTTGCTTAATGAAATTGTCGAGTTCTTAGAAAATTCACTTCCAAATCTTTTTACATACATAATCGGATTAGTTGGGACTTTAATAATTCTTTTCAAGCTGGATATGTCTGTAGCAATTGCTTGTGTTGTGGCTTCGTTAGTTACTTTAGCTATATATGTGGTTACCACAAGGAAGACTGTTCAGCTTAATGCTGGCTGGAATGACGAGTTCGAAAAACGGGTAGATGTTGTTGCTAAAAGAAACAACTCTATAACCAAAAGACATTTAAATCGTTTTATGAAATGGAATATCAGGTTATCTGATTTAGAAACGGTGAATTACTCTTTAGCGTGGCTGACTGCTATTCCATTGCTAGTTTTTACTGTAGCTACAACAACAAGTGCTAGCTTAGAATATGGATCGATTTTTGCAATTGTCATGTATGTTTTTCAGTTCATAGAGAGTTACACAGAATCGCCGCTGTATTACCAAGAGTGGCTACGACTAAAAGAGATTTCTAATAGAATAACTTTGACTAGTTAATGACCTGACGTCAGTGCTTAAAATTATGCTAATCAGCTAATTTGTTAAAAACATAATATATTAATTCTTTAAGTATCGTCATCATTAGAATAACTGCAATTAACCCTATGAATCCACTAATTTCGACTGCTTGACCAAACAATATGTCAATAACTGCTAAAAAGACGAATTTAGTCAAGAACAGAAAAAGCCAAACACCAATTACTTTTTACAGATAGGGGGTCATAGAACTTATATGCTCATGGTGCCACTCCGGTTTTAATGTATACTGCAGTTGCAGGATTTATCCGAGATTTGCCAAATCAATGGAAAAGCTTGGAAGATATATCATAAGGGCATAATTTTCTCAAAGATGATTATATAAATTGTGATTATTCGGATTTTTAAAAGGGGAGTTAAGACTTCTTATATAAGGCCCTGGCCCAAAACAGTCTGGCATGCTTACAGATTTACATAAATTTCATTTCAGGGATATAATCCAGTTAATTCTTATTACAAATACCCGCTTTTTCATTTAAGAGAAGTACTTTTTGGTCCAGTAATCATTAACCTATCATCCAAGCCTTCATTTTAAGCGGATTCATTCAACAAGGCCAATTTTCTCTTTACGTATAACAAAGGATTATCGTGCTCTTGGCGTATTATAAAATAATTAGTTAATATGGTTCTGGATTGGTTCTAATGATGATTACGGTAATCTATTAAAACTGATAAGACCTAATAATCTAAAAGTTCTTATGAAATAATATTTATATAACCTATCTTAAGAGAGTTTT
>CAYGYY010000083.1:0-8614 GCA_964354265.1 uncultured Actinomycetota bacterium | reverse complement strand
AAGCCATTGAGAAACTTTGGTTAAATGGTGCGAAAGAAATTCATGTGCGGATTGCCTGTCCACCCTTGATGTTTCCTTGTCCTTATCTTTTAGCGACACGGACAAAAAAAGAATTAGCCGCCAGAAGGGTTATTAAAAAAATTATGGGCGAAAAACATTTTGATATTGAAGCTTTTATTGATGATAGATCGCCTCTGCATCAAAAAATGATTGAGACTATTCAAAAAGAATTGGGGGTAACCTCACTTAAGTATCAAACGATTGACGACATGGTAAAAGCCATCGGGCTGCCCAGAGAAAAGCTTTGTCTCTATTGTTGGGATGGAAAAGAATAAAAACTTAACAAGACAGGTGGACATAGAACTCATTGAAAGTATTTATTTGTTTATATTCGATTCCTTTTTATTTTTAAATATATATAATTAAAATAAAAATCATAAATAGGTTAGGAAAATTATGGAAAATAAAACAGGAAACACTTTGCTGTTTTGTAAAGCGTGTGGTTATAAAATAAAATCCAGGAACCTGAAAAATGTATGCCCTGCATGCGGGGTTAATAAAAAATTTTTTGAGCCCTTTGATGATAATATTTCGCCGGTAAGGAGGAAAATCCTTGAACTTTACCTGCACCCAATAGTTGTCCACTTCTCAGTGGCTATATCTATTTTTTTATTCCTTGCAGTGCTCATATCCTTTTTTACATCAGGTAAAGTAAGTACTGCCTTATATGGCACATCTGCAGTTATGTCTGTGGCTCTTCCATTTTTTATAGCTGCAGGCATTGTTTCAGGAATTATTGATGGTATTGCCAGATTTAAAAAAGTAAAAAGGCCCATGCTTTTAAATAAAATTTATTTGAGTATATTTTTCCTCATTTTAGCTATTACAATAGCGGTGCTTATCCAGTTGTTTGAATTTGATATTTTATATATAAATATCATATTGCTTATTCTGTGTTTTGCTTCAGCCATTTGCGGAGCATTGCTTGGAAAGCTTGGCGGATATCTTACTAATGCGATTTTGCCTGGAAAATAGGGAGAAGATAATTACAGTATTTATTTCCTAACAATCTTAATGCCCGACTCTTTTGCCCTGCTTTCAGCAAAAGAACACCCTTTTAAACTGATCCCTTTTTTAATACAAACTAAAAACATATGCATTTCCAAATGCTCACCCAATAGGCGTTGATTACATAATTTTTTTGGGCTAACCCCCCACATTCTCACTTAGACTCCCCCTATTATTTACTTAAATAGTATTCTTGGTGGATAAAGACTAAGATCCATTCCAGGAAATTATATAATCAGTATCAGAAGGTATGGCATACTTTTTATTTTGCTGAATACCTTCTTTTACTTCCCATTTACCCTTCAAGTCAAGCTCTGAAGCTGCAAGTTCAAAGTGGCAAAGGGAAATTCCTATATCTATATATTGTATATTTAAATAACCTGGTATTCTTGATCTTTTAATAAAGAAATGAAAAATATTTTTATTTTCCATTATTATTCTCCATGGCTGTTTATTAGAAGCTGAAGGAGCGAGCCTTACCATTTCCAACGGGACTTTGTAAGAACCGGAATCAGATTCATCTAATGGATTTAAGAAACTATTATTAAAAAATAATTTATCCCATTGTTTTCTATTCTTGGAACCAGCAAGTGTTCTGATAATAGAACTCTTAATATTTTTTTTCTTTGAAATGATGCCAAAGGGACTTACTGCCGGTATAACTTCATCTTGTTTTAATATGATTTTTTCCGAAAAACCTTTCTTATTAAATGTACCCCCAAGCCAGCAGGTGCCCAAACCTAAATCAGTTATAAATAAAATTATTTTTTCAAAAACATATCCAAAATCTACCAGGCAATGGTCCTTTTTACTATCGCATTTATCTGTGCCAGCAATAAAATATTTGGCTCCAGTTATCATTCCATAAGTACCAAGATTTTTAAGATCCATGGGATTTAAATCTGAAGCATCAATAAATTCAAATCTCAGTTTACAACCAAAAACTGTATTATGGTCTTTTTTTATAAAATCGATAATCTTTTTTTTATCTTCCTGCTTAAGATCAACACTTTCATAGCTTCTTATAGATTTCCTTACCTTTATTAAATCTATCACTGATTTATTAAATTCTGTAGACAATCTGCTCCTCCAAATTCTTTATTTTTCAATTGATATAATTAGATTATAAACTATTCTATCTAACAAAAGTAATTATATTAACATAATGTAGCCAAAGAAAATCAGTATTGTTAACAGGAAGAAGGGTTAAGCTGGCAGTGATTAGAATTTTTACGCTTTTTAGCTGGTCAGGCTTTTTTATGGGACCGGTTCTTGTGATTCTAGAAGCGGTTGTACCTCCATATACTGTAATGAAGAAACAGATGGCATTGGAAAAAAGCATTCAAAATCCGAAACAAGGTTATATTTGTTTTTTACTTTATCTTATGGCTTCCATTCGTAAACTTCCTGGAAATGGTTAACATAAATAAAATTTTCTACGTAGAAATGAAATAATACAGTATAATCAGATTCCAGAAATTTATTCAGGTATGGATGGCGATTTTTTAATAAACTTATTCCCGTTTCAAAATCCTTTTCAGTCTTTGAAACTTGCACCGCATTTCCTGTGGCAGTAAGTACATCAATTTTCATAAACTCATTCTGATTCTTGCATCGGCTGTCAATTACAACTGCAGCTTTTGGACAAGCACTTAAAAGTTTATATTTTCTGGTATTTTTTGAAGTTGCAAAAAAGAAATTCTTTAAACCATTTTTAAAAGCATAAGCAATTAGTGAACCATATGGCTGACCTTTTCCCTGTGTACATAGAATGAAAAACGATTGCTCATTAACCAATTTTATGATTTTATTTATTTTTTCTTCATTATTCATACTCATATAATTTAGAACCTTTGTTAAATGAAGTAACTAACATAAAAATATATTTAATTGTCTTGATATTATTCTTTTGGGCTGAACTCAACCATTTCTGTCCCAGCTTCTATGACAGGAATGTGGCCTGGGGCCAGATAATAAGCTTCACCAGCGCTAACTGTCTCTTCATGGTCTTTGAAATTAACTGTCATTTTTCCCTTTAAAACATATCCCCAATGTGGGGTCTGGCACATATCATCTGGTAATCCTTTTAACATTGGGCCAGCATCTATTTTTTTATGCCATGTATACCAAGCCAAATTCATATTGCCCCATTGTGTTTCCCTTATTTCAAAATCAGAGTTTGACATCTTTAATTTTATATCTTTTTTAGCAGCTTTCATTTTTAATATCTCCTTTTTTATTATAAAACAGAAAAGTTAAACAATATTTAACTTCACTTTATAGGATAAATATTTTATTTTCGGAATTGAATTAATTTGTTATTTATTTTCATCCATCTTATTCATTAGTTCCTTTATTTTTTTCTCTTCCCACTGCTTGCCAGGGAATTTAGAAAAAACAAATACGCCCATTGCATGAAAGAAAAGTCCTATTCCCCATCCAAGAAGAGGCCATACAAACCATAAGTAAGCTGGACTTGTAACCAGATTTATTATGAGTAATACTATATTCACAACTACAAACACAATCAGATGTGAATAAAAACCTTTGATTTCCTCTACTCTTTTTTTTGCTTTTTCATATTTTTCATCAACCATTTCATCAACCATTTTAAACCTCCCTTTTATAAATATTTGTTTTTATCATATTCAAATATTAATGTATCTCTGTTATTCAAAAAGTCCTGTTTGCTTGATATTCTCTTCCTCACCCCAAGCAGTAAATTAATTGGATCAAATGGTCTTACAATTAGGTTATAAACTAGCATAATTACAATAAATAAATTAAGAAAAACCAGTTCAGCAAGAGATTTAAGCTTCAGTTAAATATAAAAAAGCCAATAGTTAAAATATGGGTTGATGCAATATTTAAAATGAAAGATCAGCCTAGTTTAAATATTTTCGTAAGCTATTTCTCTTTATCCATCAGCTCTTTTATTTTATCCTCTTCCCATTTTTTGCTACCCAGGCCACCAAAGGCAAAAACTCTTACAGCATGACCTATAATTAAAGCACCCCAAATTAAAGTAACCCAGTAAAACCACCATTCTCCTGGTGACGTAAGGAAGTCAATAATGAACAATATAGCATTTATTACTACATAGCCTATCAAATCACTGTAAAACTTTTTAATCTCTCCTACTCTTTGTTGTGCCATTTTATATTTTTTTTCATCAGCATTTTCCATAAAAATACCTCCAATATGTTTTTTGATTATAGAAGTCACTCCTACTAGAATTTGAATATAAAATAAATATTTGAAAATAATTCATAAATTCTAGAGTTTAAATTTGTATATTTAAAAGGTTATATTATTTTATTTTACAATTATAGTAATAAAAAATAAAGATTTCCTTTGTTAATTATTAATTTGAATAATATTTATGTATTTAGATAAATAGAAGTGGAGTTAGTCTATAAGCCGAGTTATAATCTAAAAATACTTAAAAGATGTGTTTAAGGTTGTAATAAGATAAATATTATTAAATAATCATCTATTTTAAATTTCACTCATAAACATTGCATTTAGTCGCGAATTGCACCATCTGTTTATATCTTGGTGAATCCTGAGGTCTTCTTCTTCATGATGTTGATGTAATTCTTCCAAGAAAGGATCATCCAGAAATGGAGGTTCTTTCTTTGATTCAAAATAATCCAATGCAATCTCCACTGTATCTATCATAACAGTGTTTGAGATTGAAATAAGTGACCTGAGAACAACTTCATTGAGTTGGCTATACGGGTATTTAGGTAGGTTAACTTTTGCTTCAAATAAAAGCACGCTCAGAAGATTACGGGTACCTCCAGGGTCATTATTTCTTCTGTTAAATACCTGGTATAACCATGTATGGAAGGTATCAAGGCGTGGATCCTCAAAGTTATATTTTGCTAAAAACCCTGGTAATAAACGTTTTTCTTTTTTTAACCGGTCAGCGATTGCAGTCCCAGCATAAGGCAAGGTACGGCAGAAACCACAAGGGGCCTCTCCTTTACCAGCAAATTCCCTGAGAAATTTTAAATTATTTCGAATAGTGTTAAATGTTGACCAAGGGATTAGTAGCATGAAGCCAAAGTCAAAAGTAAGATTAAGTACTTGAAGTGTTTCCCGCGCTACCATGTGAGTTTCTGGAGTAAGTTTTTTATTAAGGTCAATTAGATTCTGCAAGTCCCCGGATTCTACACCTAGATAAACATGGGAAAGTCCTCCATCAACGAGAGGTGCTAAAATATCCTGGCTGACTTCATCAGATCTACAAGAGACCCGCCATCTAAGAGTTCTATTAAGACCACGTCGAACACATTCAGATGCAATAGCATGTGCCCATTCAATACCACGTTTTCCGCCGGATAGAAAATCATCATCTTGAAACAAAATCACATCAGCTCCTCTATTATGAAGCATCTCCATTTCATCCACCACTTCCAAAGGACTTCTAAACCTTCTTCCTGGAGTCTTATTTTTTTTGTAGAATGGCGCTATTGAACAGAATGCACAGTTATGGTAGCAACCTCTGCTACCTATCATAGATGCAGTGGAGAGCCAATTAAATTTATAATTTAAATCTTCACGATCAGGCCGTGGCAATAAATCCAAATTCATACAACCTGGCCGTAATGGGTTTGTGATTATTTGGCCTGATTCATTACACCAGGCAATTCCCTTTACCTCATCTAATGGTTTATTTTTAATTACTGCTTCAAGAAGTGATATAAGGGTTTCTTCTCCCTCAAAACGAATTGCAGAATCCAGTTCAGGTATAGATTTTAAAACTTGGATATAATCAAATGATGGATAATGCCCACCAATGGTTAAATGAGCAAAACAGCCTGAGCGCCTGACAATTGAAATCAGGTCTGCAAAATCTGGCGCAAAGTTTTGAAATATAAGTGAAAATCCTACAATATCAGGCTGAATATCCTTTATAGTTTTTATGACTTCTTCTGGAGCTGCAGGTAATACTATAAGCTTAACACGGTAGCTTTTTTTCTTAAGACATGCAGACAGATACCGTAACCCAAGGTTTTCTTTATACTGATATCCAATTAGAATAACTGTACCTTGTCTGTCTGACAACATACTATTTATTTTTGCTTTTTGCTCAGAACATTCAGTATAGTTTGAATTGCATCAAGACGACTGCAAGCTACCTTTACATCCAGGAGCATATCTTTTACAATCTTTGGAGAAATCCCCTCAACATCCTCAAGAAGTTTGCTTAATCTATCAGGTGATGTAGCAGCATACCTGCTTACCTCATCCAGGAACTTGCCTAAATTTTCATCAAGAAAATCTGCATATAAATACCTTTTATCAATAATCCTTCTTTTGACATCTTCAATAGGACCTAAAGGTTTAATCGGTTTTGCTGCAGCATAGACAGCCATCGCAATGCAATAAGCCTTTTTTTCAACACTATAATGTTCATCTTGAGCCTGACCATTTCCCCAGAGTATCATCCAACAAGAAAACTTCTGACTCTGAAGAGTGGTTTTTGATACAATGTCAACGCTTCCATTAGTTGTGCTGACACTTGTTCCCCCACTCCATACTGCTCCATTTACACTGTCAATAGGATTAGCAGTAGCATCGAATGCCCCGTTATCACCTTCTCCTCCAAGCAGCAGTGCAGTGACATCTGCCTGTTCAGGAACAGGGCCATTTCCTCCTATAGCTACATACCAGTAGGTCATCTCTATGGTTCCTCCCTGGGGGTTGGGCGGAAAAGAGGTATCAATTATTCCGTTCCAAGTGGCAAACATATACTGGTAATTGTTATTCGGACCTTGAGATCGATATTGCCAGCCAATTGATGGTACATGGTCATACTGAGACCTTTCAGCTATGATTTGATTAGTTATTATTTGTTTTCCAGTTACATACACAATCATAACAAATACTCCTTTCCCACCTTTATAAATATTGATTAATTGTTTCCTCTATCAGGTATATCTAGTTACTCTAGCAATTATTATCGTATCCTGCGGTGATTTGATTGTTTCCTCAGTTACTGCAGAGAGTCACCTTGTGGATAATTATAAATATATTAAATATCTAACAAAATGTCAATATTTTATAAAAATATTTTTTAAAATATTTATCAACATAAAATTTTTATATTTATAATATATTAATTAAATTTTTTATAAAAAAATAGAAGGAACATTATTTTTGCAGTCATTTTGCTATATCTCATTTGAAATAGAGAGTTATTGCATGACAATAGAAAATTATAATACCATTATCTCTATTTTACTGATTCTTTTGAGTATTTTAATTATTTTCTATGCAGAAGGCTGTTACAGGTAAAGACCTGAATAAATTAAATGGAGAGCAGACTTTTTGTTTACCAAAGGGCAGGTGCACATATATCTGAAGGTGATATTGTATCAATTGGTACAAAACACTATGATGAATTTGTTATGTCTTGTCATAATAAGATATTTTATAAATAAGAAACCAGTTTATTTTTAAATTATTTCCATGCTAAAAAGTTCTACAAAATTATAATTTAATCTAAGAAAAATATCTCAAAATGAAGTTAAGTAATTGTGGCAGAAGCCGAGTTATAAACTAAAAATACTTAAAAGATTTATTTAAAGTTGTTGTAAGATAAATCTATAGATAATATATTTGATTTTAATTATTCTCCTAAAATATCATCTATTTCTTTTTTGCTTCGATTTCCTATCATTTCAATTTCGCTAAGAAGTTTTTTTCTCTCTTCAGCTATATCTGATTCGATTAGATTTGAGCCACTCTGACGAATAAACCATCTTGAAATTTTGGTTCCTAAAGTTAAATCCTTTTTACACATTAGCCTTACTTTTACAAGTAAATCAATCGTTTGTTCATCGATATTTTTAAGATATTTTACAAGTTTAGTTAAAAAATCAACAGTGAACTTAACATTTTCTAAATAAGTTTCGTAACTTATACTTTTTTGTAGTAAAGCATTCTTTATATCATTATAACCATTAGTAATATTATCAATATCATCATTTAACTGTCTTAGTTTGTAATTGTTAGTATTGGGAGATTAGGATTTAGAAAAGTTTAGTGTAAGTCAATTAGCATTGGCTGCTCCAAGGTGTGAAATTCCAAACCAATTTTTAATAGAATTAAAGAAGATTATTATATTCCATAGAACTCAATGAAACCGCAATTCTCACAACAATACAATCTCATCTGTTTTCTTTTACTTGGAACACCCTTAACTGGAAAAGGAGGCTCATCGTCAGCTGCAAATTCATAAGGAGGATTACCATAATATCCAATTTTCTTTAATGTTCCAGTAATCATCTTTGAAGCACATTTTGGGCACACTTTTAAATCTGGCATTAAAACCTCTGTTTGTGAAAACTTTAATTATATAAAATCATTATAACATAATATATTTATTATTAGTTGAGATGGTTAATGGCTGAGTAGTGTGGATTCGAACCAAAATTATAATTGTAAATTCAGCAATTCATAAATACAGAGCTTAATTCCAAAAGCTATCTTGACGCCTATAGAAAACCACTGCAATGCATTAGTATTGGGTGAT
>CAYGYY010000082.1:0-8633 GCA_964354265.1 uncultured Actinomycetota bacterium | reverse complement strand
CTATAATGATCTTGAGACCGCTGTAAAAAAGATGGTAGTCGACGAAAAACTCATAGGGCAGAATAGTGGACTGGAAAGCCTGTATCGTGAGAGATTTGAAATATTTAAGGATTTATATAAGACTCTTGAACCGAAGTTTGATTTACTATTGAAGCAGGGGTTTTAATAGAATAATAATCTAAGTCTTTTATTTATAAACCGGAGGTAATATGGCAGAAAAAAAGAAAAACAATAAAATGCCTGAATGGATAGGTGCTTATCCTTATAAAAAGGATAAAAAAAGGCCTGTAGTAATAAGAAAGGAGGGCAGAAAGCCCCTTATTTATGGCAGAGGTAATAATCTTGATACCACACCCCTTTCCATCAGCACGGACAAGATAGGATATCTTGGAGAATATACTGTTCCACCCGGCAGTTATTTTGACCCTCCAGATATTCATCCTGGAGACGAATGTTATTATTGTCTGGAAGGAACAGCACATTTATTTAACCCCGAAAGCGGTGAGGTTGTAGAACTTAATCCCGGAGATGCACTTCTCATACCAAAAGGCACGTGGCATGTAGGATTTAATTTTGGGGATAAAAACTTCAGGCTCCTTGCGCTTGTTGCCCCTTCAATATGGTCGGAAGATGACATGGGGCTGGATGTTAATTACAGCGGAAAGCAGGCATTTTATAAAGGGGAATAAAAAAGCATATGCTTACTTAACTGTATAAAAAGCATGTAAAAAACCAATATCACATAAATAAAAAAGTAAAGTTAAAAAATAAAAAAATATAAATAATTTTAGGGAGTGAATTTAAATGGAAAATAAAGATCTGAAAGCAATTGATTTACTTGGAAGATTTCCAATTCCTGGCGAAGAAGCCAGGAAGAATAAAAGGCTCATACATATACCGCAGGATAAGATGCTAAAACTAATACACGGTAAAGAAAACCATATACTGGTATCATTTTTTGTAAGCAATGATTTTGTGCATTTTGGAAAGATACAGATACCAAAAGGAATATTTTCTGATCCGGAGACACACAAAGGCGATGAAGTACTTTTTGTATTAAAAGGAAATCTTACCGTCCAGGTATACGAGGATGATGACGATGATGATACAAGCGTGCTGCACGAATCATATGAGATACTTCCGGAAGAGCAGTTTTTAATACCGGAAGGCAGAAAACACAGATATCTTAATTTTTCTAACAATACTGTTGAAGCAATATTCGGTATTGCCCCGGAGCTATAGGAGGTGAAAATGGAAAATAATAAAGAATCAAAAAAGAAATCAAAATTTCCTGAATGGATGGGGAAACTGCCTTTTCCGCCAGATAAAAAAAAGCCGAAAGTAATCAGGAGAGAAGACGTCAAAAATACTGTTTATGGCAAGGGTAATAAACCGATAAAGGTTACTATAATCGCTGATACAAACAGGCTTTATTTTTCAGATTATTCTATAAAACCGGGAGGATGGTTTGAACCTCCTGACATTCATGCAGGAGATGAAGTCTATTACTGCCTTGAAGGAGAAGCGACAATGTTCGACCCTATAAATGGCGAAACCTTTGTTTTAAAAGAAGGGGATGGATTCCTAATTCCCAAAGGCACATGGCATGTGGGTTATAATTTTGCAGATAAGCCGTTCAGGCTGCTAACGATTATAGCACCCAAGGCATGGGCAGACTTGAATGTTAATTTCGATGGAAAACAGGCTTTTTATAAGGATTAGCAGCATTATTCAGTATCAAGTAATAAAAAAAAGAAACAGGCAATAATATTGGCGGGAATATTTATCTGTGCAGGTTTTAATAGGTATATTTTTCTGAATTTTAACGACTATTAAATTCAGGAGAAAATACTTGAGCCGTATATTAAAATATCGGCACCCTGTTCAATTGCCATATCTGCAGTTTGGTCATTTATTGAACCGTCAACTGAGATTGTTATATCTGCGCCCGACTTTATTATCCAGGATTTAAGTTCTGAAATTTTTTTAAGAGACTTATCAATAATTTTTTGATGCCCAAAACCAGGGTAGACAGTCATGACTATTACATTATCCGAAAGGGGAAGATATTTTAATATATCATTAACTTCTATTTCAGGATCAAGCGCAATCGATGTCTTTATATTTTTAGCTCTCAAGAATTTTAAATCCCTCTCTGCTGTTTTTGTAGCAGTTGGATGAATGGTTATTATATCTGCTCCGGCATCTATAAAAATCTCAAGGAATTCGCCAGGCTCCTGTATTTCCAGGTGGACATTAAAAATAAGCGCAGTTAATTTTCTAAGTGATTTTATTATATAAGGGCTAAAAGCAAAATTCCTGACAAAATGCCCATCCATGACATCAAAGTGAAGTCCGGTAAAACCTGAAGTTTCTATCTTTTTAATTATACTCCTGTAATCAGCGGCATCAGCTGAAAGAAGTGATGCATATTTCTCTAACACTATTTTTAACAACAATTAAACTTATTAATTGGAACAAGTAAAAACCACTGGCCAACAGAATCCTGGCTTACTGGCTTCAGTTAATATTATACCAAAATATTTTGCTATGAGGCTAAAAATTGAATATAATTTTCCTGCAGTTGAATGCCATTTTCTATTGTTAATTCCTGTTAGTCTTAAAAAAGAACTAAAACATAAAATGGAGGTATAAATGAGTATTCAAAATAGATACGGCCATGCAAAGGAAAAATTTGCCGAATTTGGAGTAGATGTAGATAAACGGCTTGATTTTCTCTCAACTATCCCACTTTCCATAAACTGCTGGCAGGGAGATGATGTGGGCGGTTTTGAATCAGAAGATGCAAGTCTTGGGGGAGGAGGGATACTTTGCACAGGTAATTATCCGGGGAAACCCAGGGGTATCGAAGAATTCAGGTCGGATACAGAGTTTGCTTTTTCAATGATACCCGGCAAGAAAAAGCTGGCGCTCGAAGCAATCTATGGGAATTTTCAGGGGAGGTTAAAAGACAGGAGCCAAATAGAACCTGGCCATTATGATTACTGGATAGACTGGGCAAAAAAATTTGGCTATGGTATTGATTTTAATCCTACGTTATTTTCGCATCCAATGGGGGAAACTGGTTACACTCTTTCAAGTCTTGATAAAACTATAAGGCGCTTCTGGACGGATCATGTTAAAAACTCAAGAAAAGCATGTGACTATATCGGCAAATCAGTAGGACAGGTATGTGTTAATAATATCTGGCTACCTGACGGGTCAAAAGATTTAACAGTAAACAGGCTAAAGCACAGGGAAATTCTGCTCGAAGCTCTTGATGAAATATTCGCAATAAAATACCCCGAAAAAAATATAATAGATTCCCTTGAAAGCAAGCTATTTGGTATCGGTGTAGAATCTTTTACTTCAGGTTCGCATGAATTATACCTTGGTTATGCAGCAAAGAATGGATTGGGAGTTGCGCTCGATACAGGTCATTTTCACCCTACCGAGCTTGTATCAGATAAGATATCATCAGTCATGCTTATAGTAAAATTTATTTCACTGCATATAACCAGGGGCATAAGATGGGATAGCGACCATGTCCCGGTTCTTTCCGATGAGCTTATCGCAATAATGCAGGAAATAACTAGGGCTAATGCATTTGACAAAGTATATATTGGAACAGACTACTTTGATGCAAGCATGAACAGGGTGGGAGCATGGGTCATTGGCGCAAGAAGCATATTCAAGGCGCTTCTTATTGCTCTCCTTGAACCAGCTGCACTAATAGAAAAATATGAAAATGAAGGGAATATGTTTGCCAAGTTAGCTCTTTATGAAAATATTAAGTTAATGCCGTTTGGAGATATATGGGATCATTATTGTGAAAAACAGGGTGCACAACTGGATAACCAGATTATAAGTGATATCTTGAAATATGAAAAAAATGTGATGTTAAAGCGAAATCGCTGAAGACATATTTCTTATTTTATTTAAAAATATTTGTATAAAGAGGTATGATTTATGAAAGTAAAAGTTCAAATGCTTAATAGCGCGTCTTTTGCTCCTTATGGCGAAGTGCTGGGTCCCCAGGAAGGAAAACCTTCTATTTCAGAACCTGTTATTGATTTTTGGCCTGGAGTCAGCAGTATAGAACCTTCACCTGAGATTATGCAGATGAATTGGCTGGAGATTAAACAGCCAAGGCCATTTATCAGTGAGTCTTTTGAAAGACACTGCAATACCACTGAGGGGTTTATACCAGTATCTGGCCAATCAGTAGTGGTATTTGGTTTATCCGCAAATATGGAGGACACAGCTTCATCAATAGATTACTCTTCAATAAGTGCTTTTATTTTCGATGGCACTAAAGCAGTAAATATTAAAAAAGGAGTGTGGCATGATTTACCTTTTCTTCTTTGTGAAAAAGCAGAATTCATAATCATCTTTAAGAAACAGACCGTTGAAAATGACCTGGAAGTCGTAAAACTAAAAGAAAGTATCGAGTTAATCCTGTAGGTTTAAGTACGTACCGCCATTAAAAATAAACTGTAAAATGTATAATATCAGGCCGGTTTACCTTATGATTAATACTCAGAAATTATTTAATACACAGGAATTATTTAACGCTATAACCGCCATCAATAACGAGATCCATTCCATTGACTGTATTTGAAGCATCAGCAGCAAAGTATAGGGCGCCTGCGGCTATTTCTTCCGGAAAATTAAACCTTCCAACAGGTATTGTCTTTAATGTTTCTTTTGCAACTTCTCCTACCCATATTTTTTTGCCCATTTCTGTAAGGGTCACAATAGGAGAAATAGTGTTTACTGTAATACCGTATTTGCCCCACTCAATTGCAAATACTTTTGAATACAATATCATTGCAGCCTTGCTGGCACAATAAACGGCATGTTTCTCAAAAGCAATAGTACCTGCTATTGAAGCAATATTTATGATTTTACCTGATTTCCTTTTTATCATTTCTTTTCCTACAATCTGTGTCAGAAAGAAAGGGGCTTTTGCATTTATAGACATTGTCTCATCCCAGAAGTTTTCAGGTATATTTTCCGCAAAATCGACCTGGGCAATGCCAGCATTATTTACTAGTATGTCTATCTTTCCGAGCATTTTGATGCCCTGTTCTACTATCTTGCTCAGGTTTTTTAAATTTGTAAGGTCCTGGATTATAGGAAGGCACTTTCTCCCTGCCTTTTCGATCTCCACTGCAACTTTTTTTACTTCTTCATCCATATCTACTGCAATAATATCGGCCCCCTTTTCCGCAAAAAGAAGCGATATAGCTTTTCCTATACCTTTAGCTGAGCCGGTAATGAGCGCTACTTTGCCGTTTAAACCGAAATTTTTATCATATCCCTTGAATTCCATTAAAGGCCTCCCTTGAAGATTAATATAATGAATAATAAAAAATATAAATTAATGGAGCCTCTTTGTCAATTGAAGTATTCAAGTGATTCAATTAGCAGCTTACCGAAGCATGCAATATTATTTATCGAAGACCATAATAAAGTATTTACAAATTAAATGCAGATATTATAAGATGAAATCCTATATTGATATTCATGAAACAAATATATAATGGGAGTGTAAATACTAAAATAGTATTAAATGTTTCAGATTTTTAATAATCTTTCTAATACTAATAATAATAAAAAAACCAGAAAAGGAGAAATCAATGGCAGGTGAAAAATTCGCAACAACTCTGGGAATTTTTGGAAACCAGAGCGACAGGTGGTGTAACTCAGGTTATAAAAAAGACAGATCCATAGAAGAGCTTTTTGAAGCTGCCGGTACAGTAAAAGACCTGGACGGTATAGAACTTTTTGGCACATGGCATATAAATGAGGATAATGTAGACAAAGTAAAAGGTCTTCTTGAAAAGTATAATTTTGGAGTAAGCACTGTAATAGTTGACCTTTTTGTAAATCCTGTTTTTGGCAATGGTTCCATTGCTTCGATGGACCCAAAAATAAGGGCAAAAGCGGTTGAAGATATTAAAAAGAACATGGATATTGCGTTAAAGCTTGACTGTGACCTGTTGGATATCTGGCCGGGCCAGGATGGGTATGATTATCCTTTCCAGGTGGACTACTCTAAAGCGTGGGAACTCATGTTAGATAGCATGGCAGAAAGTGCAGATTATAATAAGAGGGTCAGGCTAGCATTAGAGTATAAGATAAGAGAACCCAGGAACAGGCTTTATCTTGCCACGATAGGAAAGACTCTTGCTTTTATTGAAAAGCTAGGAAGGGATAACATCGGGGTGACTGTTGATGTGGGACATGGATTTTTTGCATATGAAAATGTTGCTGAGACTATTGCGCTTTGCAAATTCTTTGGGGACAGGCTTTTCCATATGCATTTTAATGATAATTATTCATTTGCAGATGATGACCTTATAGTCGGCGCAACACATATGCAGGATTATCTTGAAATAATATACTGGCTGAAAAAAACAGGTTACAATGGGTGGTATTCATTGGACCAGTTCCCCTATAGAGATGATGGGGCAGGCGCTTGCAGGGAAAGCATAGCAATGCTGAAAACTTTGATAAAAGCTGTGGAAAGTGTAGAGGCAGAAGAAATAGAAAGGGTAATCGCAGAGGGGAATGCTGCAAAATCGATAGCACTCATAAGGGAAATAATTTTTGGAAAATAGTGTTCTTTTGCACTAAAATAACAATTTTTTAAAATCACCTATATAAAGTTGCATAAGGCTAGCGTTAATAAGTCCTGTTTTATTAATTCATAATGAGATTGGAGTTAGGATGGAAAAGCTTGGATTTGAAGCCATCAAAAAAATGATAATGAGAATAAATGATACTCTACAGGAAAATAAGATGTTCCTTTCGCAGCTGGATAGTGTTATTGGAGATGGTGATCATGGTGTAAGTATTTCTAAAGGATTTTTAAATGCAGTTGCAAAAATTCAGGAACAGGATCCTAAAAATATTTCCGACCTTTTAAAGCTTACGGGCAACTCGATTGCAGTAATAATAGGTGGTGTAACCGGTCCGGTCTTTGGGATGTTTTTTTCCGAGATGGGCAGGGCAGTCGAACCTGAAAAAGATGCAATAGATATAAAAGATATTTCAGTTATGTTTGAGAGGGCACTCGATAAAATCATGAAAGTCGGAGGAGCAAAGCCTGGGGACAAAACTATGGTGGATGCATTGTATCCTGCTGTCCAGTCACTAAAAATATCTGCTGACAAGACTGAATCTTTTAAAGAAGCTTTCTTTGCGATGGTATCTTCTGCAAAAGCTGGAGCAGAATCTACAAAAGACATGGTAGCGACAAAAGGCAGGGCCAGATATGCAGGTGAGCGTTCGCTTGGTTATGAAGATGCTGGCGCAAATACTGTTTATCTTATTATTAATACTATGTATGAATCGATATAAAAAGCAAAATACAAAAGCTGTTTTTTTAGGTTTCTCCTGGCTTTTTGGGGTCTACAGTCTTATTTATATTATCATCTTATAATCTACCGGATGCGACAGTATATAAACTTGGAAAAATAATTATTATTTAGGCTTAAAATCTTTTTTTGCCTGTGCTGAAGAAGGGTATATAGACACATCAACATCTTTTGGAAGCTCATCCCATAAAATATCGACAGTCCACATTGCTGACAGACCGGCTACAGTTGTACACATGTTTTCGTGGGCGCCCATTGATTCAAAGACTTTTAACTCTTCCTTGTCTATCCCCAGGTTTTCTTCATCCATAAGTTTAAAGAATCTTCCGAATTTCTTTTTATGTATCTCCCTGCAAATTACTGTTCCATACTCTTCCCTAAACTTTTTATAAAGTTTCTGTCCCAGTATTGATGACTTTATATAGGGCTTACCTTCCTGCCACTGTTCATAAGTCCTGCCAAAAAAATTACTTATTGCTACAAGCCCACCGGAAAAAGCGCCACATGATCCTGCAGTAGTAATAGCGCCTCCCGCCTCCAGCGCAGAGAGGCTTTTAAATAATTGCGGGTTTTTAATACCAAGGACAGAAGTCACTGCATGAAATGTTTCCTGTGCGCAATTTGTACGATTTGCCTCTCCTTCATATGCGACCTTAAAAGCTTTTTCCAGTGCCTCTTCTTTTGTCATTCCATTGATTGTGTCCATTTGTCTTCTTTTTACTTCCGAGCCATTCTGACATAACCGGGGCTGTCTGCAGCCATATCATAATATTTTTTTATCTCTTCATCTATTTTCATAAGAGTAATAGAGATGCCTGCCATTTCCTGTGAAGTGCAAAATTCACCTAGCTCGCTTGCATAAATGGATATTTTCTTCAATGAAAGATACTCATGGATTTTCTTCATCACTATAAACATTTCCATCCTCGTAGTAGACCCATAACCATTTACAAGAGCAATTACTTCGTCGCCGCTTTTAAACGGCAGATCGGCGATTATTAATTCAAGGATAGTGACAGTGGTCTCATCTGCAGTCATTATGTCAACTGTTTTTATGCCAGCCTCACCATGCAGACCCATGCCAAATTCCATCTTACCTTCTTCAAGAGTAAAAGTAGCAAGACCAGTTTCAGGTAAAGTACAGGCCGATAGTGACACACCAAGCGACCTGGAATTAAAACTTGCCCTCTCCAGAAGCTTTCTTAAGTCTTCAAATCCCATTCCACTTTCAGAAGCATTGCCAGCGAT
>CAYGYY010000081.1:0-8670 GCA_964354265.1 uncultured Actinomycetota bacterium | reverse complement strand
CTCTAATTCTTCGATATCCTCAGATTCTTCTTCTTCATTTTCCTCCATGTCCTCTTCCTCGCCAGGCTCCCCTTCATCGGCTCCAAAAAACATTGCAGGATCAGTTCTCGGGCTGCCGGCATTTAAAAATCCGGTAATAAACCCGAAAGTAAGTGTAAGGCTACATACGAGGATAAGCGCAGGAAGAGTTTTTATAAGTCTCTGCTTCACTTTATTTCTCCTTCTCATAAAATATTAAATATTTTTTTAGATAATGCACCTAGTGATGATTCCAGCACTGTGATGATTATATTATATTATATTATTTATAATTATTATGTCAATTATAATATTAATATATTTATAATTATTAATAATATATATTTATATGTATATTTATAAGAATATTATTATATATTAGACCTGCTGTTTTATGTTGCTTATCTGCACTTTTTCTAGCCCTGGCATATTTTCCCGGGATTTAAAATATTTTTTGGATCAAATGCCATTTTTATATTGAGCATTAATCTCATATAAGATTCGCCATATTGTTGGGAAAGAAATTCTTTCTTGGCATAACCAATACCATGTTCCCCGGAAACCAGGCCACCCAGGGATTGCGCCTTCTGGTACATTTTCTTAAAAACCGCATCCAGTTTTTTATTCCACGTTTTTTCATCAAGCTTATCCCTTAATATGTAAATATGCAGGTTTCCATCTCCAGCATGGCCGAAACTCCTGACACGAATTTTAAATTCTTTCTCCAGACCATGGGTGAAATTAATGAATTCTGCAACTTTGTTTCTTGGTACGACTACATCGCATTCATCCATTTCTGTCGTTGAAGCTTTCACCGCTTCCAGGAATGTTTTTCTTGCAGACCATACTGCTTCTTTTCTTTCACTTGTATCAGTGATATAAGCATCATAGGCGCCTTCGGCAAGGCATATTTCTGCAACTCTGCTATAATCTTTTTCTATTTCCTCTTTGGAATTTCCATCAAAAGTCATGAGAAGATAAGCGTCAGCGCTGTTATCCGGGAATTTTTTCCCTAGAAATTCTTCAGCAGCAATGATTACTTCCCTCTGCATGAATTCAATCGCTGTTGGTATGATTTTTGCCTTTATAATTTTTGGAACAGTTCCAATTGCAGCGTCAAGATCAGGGAAAGGCACCAGCAGGCTTATAGTTTTTTTGGGCAGTGGCAAAAGCCTGAGTATGGCTTTGGTAATTATTGCAAGAGTACCTTCAGAACCGCAAACAAGATCCTGTATGCTGTATCCTGAGCTATCTTTTACAACCTTGCCGCCCACATTTAATATTTCTCCGTCCGGCAGGACAAGTTCGAGGCCGAGCACATAATCCCTGGTAACCCCATACTTTACAGCCCTCATCCCGCCTGCATTAGTGCTTATGTTTCCGCCTATTGTTGCAGAAATCTCACCGGGATCAGGCGGGTAAAAAAGGTCATTATCTTCAGCAAACTTTGATATTTCCATAAGCAATACACCAGGTTCGACAGTAAGGGTGAGGTTTTCATCATCAATTTCCAAAATCTTATTCATTCTTGCCATGCTCAGCATAATACCGCCATGTATTGGTACCGAGCTCCCAACCAGTCCCGTGCCGGAGCCTCTTACTACAACAGGGATATCTTTTTCGTAAGCATATTTCATTACCCTCGATATTTCTTCAGCGCTTAAAACATCGGCCAGGACCTCAGGATACGCCCTTACAGTATTAAGCTCGTCATGACAGTAGTCTTCGCTTATTTTGTCCCCACAAAATACTCTCTCGTGTCCGAGTAGATTTTCCAGGAATTTAATATCATCATCATCAACTTTTTTATAAATCTTATTGCATAAACAGCTTTGAAACATTTTAATGCTCCTTTAGTTCATGGAAACAGGCGCCGCATATTTTGTAAATGTTTTGCCTGCAGTCCCTTTTTCAGCTTTTATATTTTTTATTAGTTTTGGGACAACCTCATAAATATCGCCGACTATCCCAAAGTGAGCAATACTAAAAATTGCAGCATTGGGATCTTTATTGATTGCAAATATGTAATCGGCGCTTTTCATACCTGCCGTAAACTGGACAGCGCCTGAAATGCCGAGAGTGATGATCAATTTTGGCTTTACTGTCCTTCCGCTCAACCCGATCTGCCTTTTTGCTTCTATCCAGCCTGCTTCCACAAGCGGCCTTGTGCCTGCAAAATTTCCATCCAGGACTTCTGCGAGCTCATATGCCAGTGACATGTCTTTCTGTGTTTTTATTGCTCTCCCGGCAACCACAATGACTTCCGCTTCAGATATATTTTCTTCCTGGGGCTTTTTAGTGACTTTAATTACCTCTATCCCCGACCTGAATTTTTCCACATCCATGCTGCATATAGTGATTTTGCCGCTGATTTTTTCATCTCTCTGCGGGGCATTCATTATCTTATACCTGACAGTTGCCAGCTGGGGACGGGTATTAGGGGTTATAATTTGTGCCATTATATTGCCGCCAAAAGCCGGCCTTATCTGGACAAGGTCGGTATTTTCTTTAATGTCAAGAACTGTGCAGTCCGCAGTAAGCCCGGTTTTAAACCTTGCCGCCACTCTTGGTGCAAGCGATCTTCCTATGGTTGTTGCGCCAATCAGAAGGATTGACGGTTTAATCCTGTCTATAAAATCTTCAAGGGCTGTTGTATATGGTTCAATCCTGAAATGCTCAAGCTCCAGATAGTCATAGACAAATACCTCATCTACCCCATAGTGGAGAAGCTCTTCTGCGCTATCAAGGACCTGGTAACCGGGATAAATACAGTAAACAGGGTGGTTTATTCTTTTTGCAAGCTCCCTGGCTTTTCCTATCAGCTCGAGCGTAACCGGATGTATTATCCCTCCAATGTGGTCTGCGTATACTGCTATTCCTTTCCAGGCACCCTTGTCAAAACTGGCCATCTCTTCTTCGACAAATTCGATTACACCTTTTGGACCTTTTTTTACACAGATTTTACACATCTTGCAGCCGGCATTAATATCAAGCCGCCCTGCCCGGTATTCAATTGCATTAAAAGTGCAGAGCTTAATTAGTTTTTCTGCAATTTCATCATTTACTTTTTCCTGATTAATTTTAAGCTTTACCATTATCCTGTACCGTTTTAAGTATAAAAAATCATATAAATTTTAATTCTCTTAATTTCTCAGTTATCTTTGAAGCAAGCTCTTCCCCTGAACCTTCCCATATCTCCTTATCAGGATTTTCATCCGGCGGAAAAATCCTTTCAACCTGGGTCGGGGAGCCTGTTAATCCATATCTTTTTTCGTTTTTATCTTCCATGTCGGCAAGACATAAAATTTTAATTTCTTTATTTATAGTTGCAACTTTTCTCTTATATGAAGGCAGCCTTGGTTCAAAGATGCCTTTTTCCACCGAAATAAGGCAGGGGAATTTAATTTTAGCAACTTCTATGGTTTCAGGCATGTCCATTTCAACAGTGATATAATTTTTACTGGCTTCAATTATCCTTATGACATTTGCTATGTGGGGGATTTCGAGATATTCTGCAATTTCCGGACCAACCTGCGCTGTATCCCCGTCAGTTGTCTGTTTTCCTGTTATTATTAAATCAAAAACACCAAATTTTCTTATGCCCTGAAAAAGGGTATAGGCTGTTGCCAGGACATCTGCGCCTGCAAATTTTCTGTCTGATACAACGACACCATCATCTGCACCCATCATAAAAGCTTCTTTTACAATTTCTTTTGCCTGCGGGGGGCCCATTGTAATGACTTTTACTTTTCCGCCATATTTTTCTTTGAGCCGCAGGGCTGTTTCCAATGCAAACAAATCATAGGGATTCATTTTTGTATCTATCCCGTCTCTTATAAGAACACCGGTTTTGGCATCTACCTGGACTTTGGAAGTATCAGGTACCTGTTTTATGCATACAATAATATCCATTTAATAATATCCATTTCAATCCTTTTTAGATTAACCTTAAAACTGAGGCAATTGTCCGTGATGTCACAGGAAACTTTTTATATGTTCTATGTGCCTGCCTATGACTTTTTTGGCCTGTCTGGCATCCCTGTTCTTTATGCTCTCAATAAGATCAGAATGGTCCCGCAGCGTTTCATCCAGGTTTTGAGGATTCTTTATGTTTTCATCAGTCATATATTTTAAAAAGGGGAATATCAGGTTAAATATATTCTCAATAACTATATTCCTTGTCGCATAAGCAAGGGCCCTATGGAATTTGTAATCATACTCGGAATATTTTTCATAATTATTTCTTTCAAAATAAAACTTGTTCAACGCAAGGATTTCCTCGACTGCTTCCAGGTCCTCTTTCTCAATATTGCTGCAAAGTTTCTGTGTTATTATCTCTTCGAATATCTCCCTGAATTCCACTACCTGCATCATTACACTGCTGTCAAGCTCAAAATAAATACCTGCCGGGTTAAATACAGAATCAAGTGAAAAATTTTCAACAGTTGTGCCAACTCCTGCCTGTTTCCTGAGCATGCCCAAAAACTCAAGCACCTGCATGGCTTCTCTTACGCTGCCCCTGCCACAATTATATTGCCTGGCATAGTCAGCTTCTGAAGGAAGAACCTCACCTTTCTTTAGCTTATTACTTTTAATGTCTTCCAGTATGCCATTAAATATAAGCCTGGATTTTTTTTCCCTTATATTTTCCACACAATACCTGTCTTCTTGACTTAATGAAAATGTATCTTTCAAATCAACTTATTTTATATTGTAGTAAATGTAATACAATTAATACAAATTGTCAATAAAAAACTCAAAATTATTGATTCACTTGGATAAAATAAAAAAAGACAGTTGTTCTTACACAATAAAAAATACGATTCTGGCTAGCTGGCAGGACTCAGAATTTAAAAAAGCCTCTCATAATCCAGGACAGCATTTTTATAAAAATCCTTTATTTCATCAATGCTGATTTCTTTTTTTATGAACTTAACTGTAAAGTCTTTAATGTCTTCAAAATAAACCAGTTGTGATAAGAATAATTTTTCGGAAAACTCTTCAGAAAACTTATCTTTTGCGTCTTCAATTATTCTTTTTAATGCAAATCCTTCTTTTAAAATAATAAAAAGATCAACATAATCACGATATTCCGGCCTTCTTCCTATAGCATATGCTTTATCAGAAGCTATATCCTTATAAGATGAAAGATTAATAAAAAATTCTGCATTAATTGGCTTATACTTTCTTATAAACGGAAAAAAAATAAAAGAAATCTTTACTTGTTCTCCAGCTGTAAAGGTCAACTCATCAGGGTTATTAATTAATACTTTAATTTTTGAATCAAAAGCATTTATTGCTTTCCTGACAAAATTATCCGGTATCTCAAATGGAAAAAATAAATCAAAATCAAAGGATTTTCTTTGAGGAATCTGCATCATAAGTGCCGTTCCGCCTGATAATAATCCTTTTTGTTCAAAAAAAGGTTCCAGTTTAAATAATATTGATTTTTCATTCTTATTTAACTGCTCGAGTAATTTTTTTGACATAATTCTGCTCATCCAATTCCAAATCTAATTTGAGTAAAAAATCCTTTAAAAATAAAAAAATCTGACGCGTATACACTCTTTTTGGATAATTTATGAAAATGTTTTTTATCTCTTCTTTTGAATATATCTTTAGAAGCAGTTTTATATCCTCAATGCTCCCATACGAAAGAACCTGGTGGATTATATAGATTTTATCATTTTCGGCATCTATATTTTTTATATCTTTTGACCATAATAAAAGTTTAAATCCGTTGGGTATATCCCTGGATTTTGTTTTTAAAGCTCCTGATTCAGTTTTATTCTTAATATTATCCATACAATAATTATAACATAATATCAGGTATGCTTATCAATCCAAATACCGGGCTTGGGAGCAAACAGGTTTGCATGTATAATATTTTTAATAAATTCTGGAGCAATTAAATAATTAGTCCATTGCTCCAGCCGGAGTCATGGAAGAACTGTTTTTTAAGTGAAAAGCATTGCAGCATCTTCGAAGACTTTTTCTGTTGTTTCAGGACTGATGCCAAGGTAACCCATTATAGCATCAGGAACATTTTCAAGCAGGTCCTGGATTGTATATATTTCCTTCTCAAACAGCTTAATTTTATGATGTATCCTTAAACCAGGCAGTATTGATACCGGATAGATTTTTTTACTGTCGATATAGTATTCCAGGTTTTTTTGCCCAGGATAATGCCATGCCACTATACCCATTCCGCTGCACTCTGCATATCTTATGGCCTGGGAGCTGCACTTAGTGTTCGTAGCAAGCCATCCTTCCGAAAAATCATAATCGCTTTTACCGGTCTTGCCTGCTTTCTTTAAATCATGGTATCTTGCATTGACATAAAGCGCAGTTTTTATGTCGCTTTTTATTCCGGGATTATTATGATACTTACATTCTATCATAATATGGCTGCTGTTTTTTTCAGCTATTATATCTACTTCATGCTCAACGCAAAAACCTTTAACAAAAGTGCTCACCCTGGTCTTATAGCCATGGGCCGCAAGCACCTTTGCCATGAACCTTTCAAATACATAGCCGTCAGGACCCAGGTCCAGCATTGCTCTTTTAAGAGTGTATTTTATAGCAGTAACTGGCTGATGCTTCTGTAAAGTCCTGACTGCAATAGAATAAATCTTGCCTGAAGGCATGTACTCAATCAGGTTCTTATTGATGTTTTTCAATGCATGCTCAATTGCAGCATTCTCGGCACCGACATTTAACATTGACTGCCTTATTTTTTCTTCATCAAAAAGTTCCCGGGTACCGTCATCTTTTGTAACTATACTTTGCAATATGTGTCCCTCGATAAAAATGATAAAAAATTAATTAATACATCTACAACCTGAACCACCTAAGTTTGGCACACCCTTAACTAAATCAGCATCAACTTACCTAACAAAATAGTACCTGAGCGTTTTTAATAGTATTTAAGAAAGTAAAAACTGTTTATTCCACGCCAAAGCCATCATGCTCTAAATGACTCAGAAACTCTGGGTTATATTTTTACAATTTTTTAAAAGATTCTCAACCAGAAAATTATTTTTAATTGAAAATACTGGTTTTTTCTTTCATGCCTGGAATTCTCCGGTTATAAATCTTGCTGCAAATCTTCCTTGTTTTAATTTGCCATTCTATATAATATTATGAATTTGAAATGGACAGCAAAAAAGTTGAAGGTATTTTTGATTCGATTTCGGCAAAATATGATGTCGCCAATACATTCATAAGCCTTGGCCTTGAAAAATACTGGCGCAGAAAATTCAATTCCTTTATAAGTGGCACTGAAAAAAGGATAATGGATGCATGCTGCGGGACAGGCGTTTCAACATTTGATATATGGAAAAAGAATGTATTCAGGTCTGATATCTATGGTGTAGATTTTTCTGCTGAAATGCTTGATGTAGCGAGAAAACGATTTGAAAAGAAGATTGCTGCTGATAGGAAGCCCCATAACTTTACAAGCCGGCACTGCACATCCGGGAGCAGGCATAGAAATTCATATACAGGCAGCTACACATTCAAGGAAGCCGATATTACAGATACCGGATTTAATGATGGATTTTTTGACCTTGCGACTATGCTTTTTGGGATAAGAAATATTACAGACAGGAAAAAGGCAATTTCTGAGCTCTGGCGGATAACTGGACCAGGTGGAAGACTCATGATAATGGAATTCAGCTTTCCAGAAAAAGGGGCCTTCCGTAAAATTTACAGCTTTTACCTGCGCAGGATTATGGTAAATATTGGAGCAATCCTTACACGAAACAGGAGCGCATATAAGCACCTGGAAGAATCAATAAGGCAGTTTCCGGGGCCTGCCGATTTCTCTGAAACAATAAAAAGCTGCGGATGGCAGGATGTAAGATATTTATGCATGACATCAGGCACCTGTATAATCTATACTGCAGTAAAATAGTAATTTTTAATAAACTAATGACAGCACCAAAATAATAAATATGAGCAGAGATGGTAAAATAAATAAGGTTTTAACCAAAAAATTGAAAGAATGCTTATCACCGTTTATAAAAAGAAGCAGCATAACAGACGATAAAAAACAGCAGTATCCTGCAGCCTTTTTGCAGGGAGATTTCTTAAGGCTGGAGTTTGAGGTTGAAGATGATATTTTTCCGCAGAACCTTATAGAATGGCTCGCAAGGCAGGATGAACAAAGTAAGTTTTACTGGTCTGAAAGGGACTATTCATATGAGACTGCCGGGTTAGGTTATGCTGACCTCATTTCCGACAATCCGCAAATCACTGAAACCGGCAAAAGCAATTCCTCCAGCGAAGTCAATTCCCCGGTACAGCCTGGCAACACCCGCTTTTCTCCTGCAGATGGGGAAATAATCAATAAATATTCTCTCATGTTTGACTATCAGCCCTTATTTGGCCTGCTGAACAGGCGCCTTGGGATACCGGGTAATGAAATTGCTGCTTCCATACAGGATATTACTGCGAATAAAAGCAGGCCGAAGAAACAGGTATCCTGCAGTCCCTCTGCATCTGTCAGGTATTTTGGAGCGATAGCTTTCAATACTGATGACGCAATTGAAGAGGAGTGGAAAAATTTCGGCAATTTTTATTTTTTTGTACCCAGGGTTGAATTTATTAATGCCGGGGGCAAAAAGATTTTTGCTGCAAATATCTATACAG
>CAYGYY010000080.1:0-8932 GCA_964354265.1 uncultured Actinomycetota bacterium | reverse complement strand
TCCATGGACCGATACCCAACATATCATTATATTTTTTAACCATATCATCAACACTTTTTACAATAAATGAGACCTGTGCTATTTTTGTAAAAACAGGCTTTATAATTTTAGAAAACTCATTTTTTCCAGGAAAAATTTTAAACGGTTCAGGTTTAATAAGAATGCTTATTCCATTATCATTTTCCTGGTATTTAAAATACTCCATATCCGCATCTATAAACTTGACAATGTGCTTTAACTGATTTTCGCTTTCAAAAAAAATAAATCTTTCTTTAGAATAAAAATTGCCGCTTTGCGCTTCCTTGAGACCTTCTCTTATGAAAAGATCCACCGCACTTTCATAGTCCTGGGCTTCATACCCGATGTGGTGCAGATATTGGCCCTTACTTTTTAGGAATTCAGAATAAATATTGTTATCATCAAGAGGCTGAATGAGCTCAAATCCAATATCTCCCAGTCTGCATCCGGCAAGTTTGAAGCTGGAATTTACAGGCTTTCCTCTTAAAGTCATATTTTTTATATTTTCAGCGCTACAATCATATAGGCTCCATGGTCCGATTCCATATTTTTGGGTGAAGGTCTCTATTGTCTTCATAACATCCTCAACCACAATCCCGATATCCATTATTTTTTTGAAAATGGATTCCAACCAGTACCTCCATTCTTAGATTTTTGTAATTATTCATTAACATTTTTTAAAAAAAACTCCCATTCATCCTGTGTTTTTGTATCAAAATAACCTTTTATCCTGCTTTTATCCTCCATCATTGCCCCCGTCATCGAGTAATTAACATTATAATCGTTACATGCTTCAGACTGTGTGTCGGTAACTGCTTTACCGTTTATTTCTCCTGTTATTTCTAAAGTCTGTAAATCAACGCTTCCGATAATACTCCCTTCAAGAATATAGTCGCATATTTTTGTGTTACTTAAATCCATATCAAAACTTTTAAAACCCATCTGTATAAGCCCTGAGATATCGCCAGTGATAATATTGACCTCAAGTATCATTACAGCATTGTTGCCGTTTACACTGTTTCCCCTAAACAAAATTATATCTTCGTTTTTATCAGTATCGGTACTTTCAGTGCTTGCAGTTTCTTCGGGAATCGTCTGTTCACTGGTATCTTCACTTGTTGCCTCTGCGGTCTCTTCAACATTTTTAGTTTCTTCAGGCGTCCCGGTAACAGTTATAGTCTCTTCTGTTTCAGCGACAGTCCCCTTTGCATCCCTGGAACAACCGTTTGCAGCTATTGATATGCTTAATATAAGCAAGAACACAATACACTGTAAAATTATATATACTATTCTATTTTTAAGCATTTTATAGATAAATAATAACCGTAAGCTTTTATCTTTCCATATTAACCAATATTAATTATTATATTAGCTCTACCTCAAATTCCAGTGAAAAATTTCTTATCTCACCATGTTCGAGGTGTTTTAGTGTTTTAAATACTTCTCTTTCCTTTATGCGGCCTTCAGAATGACAGTTGCCTGGTTGCAGGCCTATTGCATATTCACCCATATCCATCCGCTTCCATTGTGTGAGGATTGGCATCTGTTCTTTTTTATATTTCATCGTAAGCTTTATTTTTTTATTTTCATATATATTATTATTGATTATGCCTATTCTGCACAGACCATCGGCATCAGGCTTAACATCATGATAATAGACCCTGTTGACATAGTCCTTTTGCGGGGCAATTATTCTGTTCCACTCACCAATGTCTTCTGCTGGAGTGGTGTCTGTTGCAATAACTGAATTTGAATTGATAATGACCTCAGAGGTCTCATCAAGTAAGGGAAATCCAAAATTACAATGGTAAATTAACATGAAAGGGGCAGCCCTGTAACTAATATTTTCTGCCTCATCTTCAATAATGAATTTATTTGAACCCATGTATGTAGTTATCTTTCTCCTTAATTCAATACCGGGATAAAAAAGGGCGCCCTCAGTTATCCTGCCCCTTATTTGAAGCCTGTATTCATCGCCCTCCCATTTTCCTTCGTATTGTACGTTTTTTGCGGAGATATGTGTGAAATCACCGTGCTGTACAAGATTTTCAATTCCCTCCTTACATGGGTCACCAACCTGCGTAAGTCCGCATGTAGTTACAAGCCCTCCAGCCCAGCTCTTGACAAAAGCAAATGGCAGGTCCTCATGGAAATTTGGTCTCATTTCCCCGGGATGGAACCTTATGGCCAGTGGGATCCCGCAGAATTCAGCAGTTGTAATATCAAGTCCCCTGTCTGCTACTACCAGGAACCTGAGTCCGCTTCCGTTCCTTACATCCAGAGCCCTGACCCCGCTTGCATCTCCTTCCCGTAATTCCAAACTTAAAATATGCGCCAGCTGCTCTATGTCTCCAACTTTTTTTAATATCTCTGATTTTTTCATTTCTTTACCAAAGATTTTAGCCATTATTGCCTCCCTTTTTTATATAATGATTATTTTTCTTTACTCATTTCGTATTTTAAAATTTATACTTTTAATCCGTCTTTTTCCCATATTTTCTTTTTAAACCAGTGAGGATATGGATATGACGGCTTGCTGACATTATCTATGATTTCAGTATCTTTCTTTTCCAGGCTTAAATCCGGGGCTCCAATATTATCCTCAATATGTGATATTTTTTTTGCTCCCACGACTAATGATGAGACTGCTGGTCTTGTCAACAAATAGGCAAGTGCTACCTGCGGTATCGTGGCATTATGTTTTTGGGCTATTGTGTCCAAAACTTCAATAATATCAAACCCCTTTTCGTTTTCGACGGGGGCAAATATATTGGTAACATTTTCAATATCGATTCTTCTGCCACTTTCCGGCATAGTTCTGCCTCTTCTGTATTTACCGGTGAAAAATCCGCCTGACAACGGGCTCCAGCATGTTATGCCAAGGCCCTGTTCTTCACAAAGCGGTAAAATCTCCAATTCCACTTCCCTTGAAGCAAGGGAATAATAAGCCTGATATGTAGTCAACTTCTCCAGGCCAAGCTTTTCGGAGATGCAAAGGGTTTTCATAATCTCCCATGCGGCAAAATTCGAACAACCTATATATCTTACCTTTCCCTGCTTGACAAGGTCATCCATTGTCTGCAATGTCTCTTCAAGCGGTACTGTCTGGTCAAAGGCATGCAGGAGATATATGTCGATATAATCAGTCCCAAGCCTTTTTAGACTGTTGTTACATCCTTCTATAATGCTCTGTCTTGATAGGCCAACCGCACTTATTTTCCCGCTGCCGTTATTAAAACGGATTTTTGTACAGATGAGCACATCATTTCTTTTATTCCTGAGAATTTTGCCAAGGGTTTCTTCAGAAGCCCCGTCTGAATATGAGTCTGCAGTATCAAAAAGATTTATCCCCATATAGATTGCAAAATCAACAATTTTTTTTGATTCAGAAAGACTGGTTCCACCATAATCGGTAAACATTCCCTTTGGTGTAAATGTCATGGTACCAAGACATATCTCAGATACCCTAAGACCGGATTTTCCCAGATATCTGTACCTCATTGGACCCCCATCAATTATTTAATAAAATTGGACTTTTTGTTTCGATAAAACCCTTACACAATGCAGAATATCAAGAATATTATAGGCTCAAGAATAAATAAAACAATTAAAACTATTTTGTTTTTATTAGTCAGGTAGAGTATGTGATACTATTTATTATTATCTGCACTACTTCATCTGTGCTACTTCAAGGTTTTTGCAGTCAGCTTCTTCGTAGATACTTTTTCAGCGACTTTAGCGCCTATAAAATTTATTATCATTACCAGCAGCAACATGCCGCCCAGCACAACATTCTGGAAGAAAGAACTGAAATTTAATATATTAAAACCGCTTTTTAACGTCTGGACAAGTATTAATGCCAGTACCACTCCCGTAACAGTTCCAAAACCTCCAGCGGGGTCAGTCCCACCCAGGACAGCAACCAGTACAGCAGGCAGTAAAAATGATGCAGCATAACCTGATCTTGCAGAATTTGCTTTTGCAATAATAATAAAACCGGCAATTCCCGATAATATACCGGACAATATATATACTCTCAATAAAACATTATTAAGGTTTATCCCTGAGAAACGGGCAGAAATCGGATTGGCTCCGATCATTAAAAGATTAAACCCGAATAATGTCCTGTTCAATATCAATCCAACCAGTAATATTACTGCGATAAATATATATAATTGTATGGGCGCTTTTGCAACCATTTCCGTTCCAAGAAAAAGGAACTTTTCAGGAAGTCCCGTAATTCCTGTACCTTTGGTTATGATTACTCCCAGACCTCCAAACAATCCCATCGTACCGAGCGTTGCAAGAATAGGTGTAATTCCAACCCTTGTAATTAAAATACCATTGATTGCACCGCAGGTTGCAGCAATTATCAGTCCAATGAGCATGCAAAGAATTATGAGCAGTGTCTCCGTAGATCCAGGCATCCCGGGTTTTATAAAGTTTGTCAGCATCCATGCCGTTGCAATACCTGTCAGGTTAGAAATTGCAACAACTGATAAATCGATCCCTCCTGTCATCATGCACAATGCGATTGCCAAAGCAAGAAGCCCGAAATCCGGTATTTGTATGGTCATAGACTGAAAATTTCGCAGGGATAAAAATTGGTCAGGCCTAACGATAGACATAATTATAAAAAAGAAAATTGTTATACAGAACAGAACAAATAGTTTTTTATTCCTGAAAATTATCAAAAAGCACCTCCTAAATTTTCTTGATCATTAATCTGCAAATATCAATCCTCATTCTACATCCAGCACTCTTGATGCCCTGGCTTTTCTTTGCTCCCGCAAAGCAGTAACAGTGACACTTATAACAATTAAAAGACCTATAACAAATTGCTGGAAATATGTTGGTACTTTCATAAGAACTAGACTTGTCCTTATTACAGTTAATATTGCAACTCCTAGAACAGTCCCGATTACTGACCCTTTGCCTCCCGTTATGCTGGCGCCTCCAATAACTACCATTGCTATGATAGTGATTTCAGTGCCAATCATATATAGAGGACTTGCGACCCTGAAGTATGCGATATGCAGGAATCCTGAAATACTGGCCAAAAACCCAATATAAGAATATATAAAGACCTGAATATAAGTTATCTTAAACCCAGATCTGTGGGCTGCTTCCATACTTCCACCAATCGCTTTAATGCTTCTACCCAATGTAGTATATTTTAAAATCACCCATGTTAATACCGCTAAACCTATGAATATAGCGCCAGAAAGAGGAAACCCGATAACTGTACCATCCTTTGTAGTAAATTGAAAAATATCTGCCCTGCCAAATTCAATTACAGAAGAAGGGAGCATAGTAGTTGTAATGATGGTCTTGCCCACAAATGTCTGAAGAAAGCTTGTAAGCGCTCCCCAATAAAAAGTAAGAGTACCCAGTGTCACAATAAGAGTAGGTAGTTTAAAGTAACCTATCAAAATCCCGTTGATAGCTCCCATGATTATTCCTATAACCATACTGATTAGAAGACCTACAATAACTTTATCTATTCCAGTCTCTATCATTAAAAGACAACCTATATATGCACTGGTGATAGCAACTGCGGCAAAGGATACGTCTATCCCGCCTGACAACAATGCAACAAAAAAACCGAGCGCAAGTATTCCTTCAAAAGCATGACCCGTTAATAGACTGAAGAGTGTTTCCAGTGTGAAAAAAGACCTGTTGAAAGAAGTTATTAAAATGCAAAGTGCAATAAATATAAAAAATATATATATCTCATTTTGTTTAAATACTTTTTTCAATATTTTTCCTCTCTATTCATTAAACATCTTCATATGATAAAAAAAGAATATCAAACTTCGCTTTTTGTTTTTACTTCTTCCCCTATCATAATCATTTCATTAAGTTCTTCTTCAGTAGTACAAGATGCATCAAATTCCTTCACAATACGGCCTTTTTGCATTACCAGGATCCTATTACAATTCTGGAGAACCTCCGGTATATCATCGGATATTATCATTATTCCAACCCCATTTTCTGCAAGGCCGCGGATTATCATATGTATGTCACTTTTTGAACCCACATCTATCCCAACAGTGGGCCCATCCAAAATAAATACTTTTGGATCAGTTGATATCCATTTAGCTACAACCACTTTTTGCTGGTTTCCACCAGAAAGACTTGTTGCAGGAAGAGTGAGAGAGGGTGTCTTTATGTTTAATTCTTCTGCTAATTTTTTTGTCTCAGACTTAACGTTTTTAAAATTTATTAACTTAAATTTATTTAAAAAATTCCCTAAGGTCGTTACTATTATATTGCTTTCAATGTCTTTAGTTATAAATAACCCCTCAGTTAATCTATCTTCCGGCAAAAAACTTATACCCATTTTTTTTGCGATTTGTGAAGATTTTATCTTAACCGGTTTACCTTCCATTATTATCTGGCCTGAATCAGGCTGGATCAATCCAAAAATAGATGAAGCCACTTCAGTCCTGCCTGAACCAAGAAGCCCTATAATACCGACTATTTCCCCGGGATAAAGTTTTAGATTTATATTTATATAGTTTCCCTTTTTTGATAAGTCCTTAACCTCAAGAACAGGTTTGGCGCCATTTCCAGTATCGCCTATTTTACATTCAAATTTTGTCGACTCGATTTTTCTTCCAGTCATATAAAAAACCAATTTATCATTATTGATCTCCTTAGGGTCAAATGTTCCTACATTTTTACCATCTCTAAGGACTGTGACTTTTTCTGATATCGTAAATACTTCTGATAGTTTGTGGCTGACAAAAAGTGTTGAAATACCTTTATTTTTTAATCCAGTAATAATATGAAACAAGGATTCCACTTCACTTTTTGTCAATGCTGTTGTGGGTTCGTCCATGATTATCAGCTTTGCGCCCGATGTCAATGCTCTTGTGATGGCAACGATCTGTTTATCAGAAACTGATAAATCTTCCACCAGTTCATCGGGGTCGATTTTTTTACCGATCTCGCTTAATTCTTTTTCAGCTATCTGCTTCACAGTCTTCCAGTTTACAAACTTTGCACGGCTTTCAAGCCTCTGGTTCAAGGAAATATTTTCCGCCGCTGAAAAGTTTGGAAATAATGCAAGATCCTGGTATATTACCTGTATGCCTTCTTTGGTGGCTTCGATAGCACCAAGCTTCTTAAAACTTTTATCTTCAATAAATATTTCACCCTCATCCGGATTCTGGACTCCTGAGATTATTTTTATAAGGGTTGATTTTCCTGACCCATTTTCGCCTACAAGGCAGTGGATCTCTCCTTTTTTTATTTCAAGGCTGACTTTATCTAAAGCCTGGACTGCACCGAATCTTTTGCTTATATTTTCAACTTTTAAAAATACATTATCATTCATTTTATTAAAAAATTGTCATTTTTATTTTAAAAAAATATATATTTTTATTATACAGGTTGGTTAGAACTAATTGCTCTAACCAACCTGTATTTTATATATTTAAAGAATATATGAATTCCCTTTAATTATGTTTTAGAATCCATATTCTTTAAACTGTGCGTCCCATTCTTCAAGGTTATCCTTATTTACATTTTCAAGACCCTGGCCAAATATTACATTCCCGCCGACATCATTAGTTACCATGCCTATCTCTTCATATCTTTTCAATGGTGTCCCATCCGGTAGTAAAACCGGATCGCCAGGTTGAAGAGGAGTTCCAAGATATTCCATCATAACAATATAACCCATAGCATAACCAACCAGATACGGATCCCAGAAGAAACCTTCTATATTTATACCATTTTTTATATGGTCACCTATTGTGATAGGCAGGCCGGTTCCGGATGCGCCTATTGTGTCAATGCTTCCAGTTTCTTCTATTACAAGCCCTGCAGCAACCAATGTAGTCATAGGGCTTCCAAAAAGCACATTTATATCAGGATAAGTCTTTAAATACTCTATCATCTTATCATGTGCTATGGTTGTATCTTCCTGTTCCTCATACCTGTCGGAACCCTTCTCATATCCAAGAGCATTTACTTTGTTTGGATACTTTTCCTGCTGAAGAGCTATACCTGAGTCTACCCATATATTATGAGATACTGATGTCAACCAGCCTACTGACCAAACATATTGCCCTGTATCACCAGTTAGATCAACACCCTTTTCCATTATAGTCTCACCGAATAGCACGTTATCCATAGCTTCAATGTCAAAGTTTACATTCTTGAAGCTTGAACCTTCATGTGCAAAAGTAATGACACCCTGTGACATTGCTTTCTCAAATACAGGTTCGATAGCTGCCGGGTCGTTAGGACAAACACCTACAGCTTCTACTCCGGCTGCCAGATAATCTTCAATCATCTGGGCCTGTAGTGCAGCGTCAGCTGTTGGAGAACCAACAGTTGTAGCTTTAAAACCATAATCTGAAGCACACTGATCCATACCTGCTCTCTCAGTATCAAACCATGGAATACCGTCTGCTTTAACAACATAGACAATGTCAAGATCTGCAACATTTTTTCCAGAAGCTGCTGCTGTTGTTTCTTCTTCTGCTGCTGCTGTTGTTTCTGCTGCCGGCTGTGCGCAAGCAAAACCAGCAAGCATGATAGTCGCTGCGAAAGCTATTATCAATAAAACTACTAATGCTTTCTTCATTTAATTTTCCTCCCTTTTTGATTACTTTCTTTTTGACAAATAACATTTTTTTTCATAAATTTTAGTTTTGTCCTCACCTCCCGTATTTAATATCTTAATTTTAACAGATAAATTTTATTTTAAAAACTCTCAATATGTCAATAATACATTGCAGTGGTTTTTTACTCTTATTATTCATTTTAAAATATTAAGTATTTAAACTATAATATCAAATGCTGGAAAGAGCATCTTTTCTTTTGAGTTTTTTGTTTTAATATATTTATTGATAATTAACATAAGGAGTGTTTAAAAATGGATTGGGGCAAAGCCAACAGG
>CAYGYY010000079.1:0-9073 GCA_964354265.1 uncultured Actinomycetota bacterium | reverse complement strand
ATCACAGGTGATTGCCTTTATTATAAAATATATTGTTATGAAAGGTAAAAATGGATAATCCAGAAGAGGAAAAAATAATAATTATAGGCGGTGTTGCTGCCGGGACATCTGCAGCAGTAAGAGCCAGAAGGTTATCCGAGGATATCAAAATTACAATATATGAGAAATACAAGCATATATCATTTGCCACTTGCGGGTTGCCTTATTATGTATCAGGCAGAATAACCGATATTGAAGACCTGGTAATAAATAGTGTGCACCAGTTTGAAAAACGGTTTAACATAAGCGTAAAAGTCCTGCATGAAGTAATAAAAATTGATACCAAAAACAAAAGTGTCGAAGTCAGGGACCTGAGATCAGGGCAGGTCTTTTCCGATAGATTTGATAAACTGATAATAACTACAGGGTCAAATCCGGTTATATACACTGCCGGTCTTAACGGTTCGACCAATGTTTTTTTACTTAAGACCATAGACGATTCTGCAAGGCTTAAAGAGTATATCAACTACTTATCATCTAAGACCACAATTGCTGCGAAATCTCAAGACGAAATGGACAGGAGCATACAGGATGATTCATCAGAAAAAATAAATGCAGTAATTATAGGCGGTGGTTATATAGGCCTTGAACTTCTTGAAGCTTTCCTGGCAAAAGGATTCTTTGTTACAGTTGTTGAAAAAACAGGCCAGGTACTGCCAATGTTCGATTTTGAGATTATTGAATATTTGGAAAATTACCTTGCAGATAAAGAAGTAGCGATTTTAAAGAATGAAGAGATAAAAAATTTAGTTAAAGACACAGAAGGCGTAATAACTTTTGTTGAGACTTTAAGCGGGAAAACAATTCCTGCTGATATTATCTTTATTGGTACAGGGACAAAACCCGAAGTAAGTCTTGCCCGGAACTGCGGCCTTGAGATAGGCAAATCAGGTGCAATTGCCGTAAATGAATACATGCAGACAAGCAATCCTGATATATATGCTGCGGGTGATTGCTGCGAATGCACTGATTTTATTACAGGTAAAAAGCAGTCATATAACCTTGCATTTATTGCAAATATGCAGGGCAGGTGTGCCGGAGATAATGCAGTTGGCGCAAAGGAAGTATTCACTGGTGGCATACCGACTTCAATAATAAAGATACTTGATGTTTCAATTGCCAAAACAGGGCTTGGTTTCAGTCAGGCAAAAAATCTGGGGATTAATGCTGCAAAAATAGAGCTTCATCACCTGAATCATGCCGGTTATTATCCAGGCGCCCAAATGCTGCACATGCTTGCAGTTTATGATAAGGATTCCGGTACAATCCTTGGTTTTGAAGCCATTGGCAAAGAAAGTGTCGATAAAAAACTTGATACAATGGCTGTGGCTATCAGGGCAAGGATGAAGATTTGGGAACTTGCAGCTTTAAATCTTGGTTACCATCCTGCTTATGGTTCGGCAAAGGACTCATTAAATATAATCGGGATGATAGGCGATAATATCAGGAAAGGGCAGTATGAGACAATTGATGTTGAGGAATTGAGGGAAAAGATGGCGGGCAAGGATAAACCAGTCGTCATTGATGTAAGGACCAAACACGAATACGAGATTTGGCATATAGAAGGCGCCCTGAATATGCCTGTTGATGAATTAAGGCATAATCTTGACCAGTTTGACAGGGATAGTGAGATAATCGTCCACTGCAGGACAAGTTACAGAAGCTACCTGGCCTACAGGATATTGAAGAATAATGGTTTTAAAAATGTAAAGAACCTGAACGGCTCATACTTGAGCCTTGTGCGCAAGTTATGATTATTAGCATTGAATTTATAATGACTTATACGGTAATCGCAATTGCCTGTGATGAAAGCATAATGCATTGCAACTAAATCTTGATGACTTTTGATAAATATATATTATATTTTATCAAAAGCAGCAAATAACTGGAGGAAAGAATTGAACAAGCTTGATATTGAAGGGAAAAAAGTAAAGTTTATTACATGCGATGTTGTGTATGATGAGGTTAAGGAACGGCTTCCGGATAGTTGGGATGTAGTAAAATTTGAAAAAAGGCTTCATGAGCGGAGCGATTACCTCAGGGAAACTTTACAGAAGGAGATAGACAACTCCCAACAGTACGACGTGATAATCCTTGGATACGGTCTTTGCGGTAAATCTGTTGACGGGCTCATTTCGCCAAGAGCATATATGGTGCTTCCAAAATGCGATGATTGTATATCTCTTTTTCTGGGTTCTGCTGAAGAATACAGGAACCAAATATCAAAAGCTCCGGGAAGCTATTATCTTACAAGGGGCTATATCGGGGAGAGTGAAAATCCAATGCTCAGCAATTACGCAGAGATGAAGGAAAAATATGGGGAAGAAACTCTTGAGTGGCTTTTAAAAGAAATGCTGAAAAATTATACGAGGATAGTCTATATAAATACCGGTAACTATGCGCCGGAAGAGTGGCGAAAGGTCGCACAGGAACAGGCGGAAAAACTGCAGCTTGCTTTTGAAGAAATCAGTGGGACTGACCAGTATTTTTCAAAATTGCTGTCAGGACAATGGGATAAGGAATTCCTTATTATAGAGCCTGGTAAAAAAATCAATTATGAAGTGTTTCTAGATATGGGAAATAAAAGGAAATAAAAATGATTCCAGGAAATGTTTTCAATGTATCAGCATTATATGGCAGCCCCAGGAGGGGCGGCAATACAGATGAGCTTTTAAACAGTTTCATAAATGGTTTGAATGACAATGAATTTTTCAAAAGAAAAGAAATTGAAAATATTACTATTGATAAAATATTTGTCTCAAAGCTTAAAATTTCTCCCTGCAGGGAATGCAGGCACTGCTCTATAGACGGTGAATGCATAGTCAATGATGAAATGCAGCAGATTTATCCGAAAATAATCGATTGTGACCTTCTTCTGGTGGGAAGCCCGGTATTTTTTACTACAGTGCCGGGAAATCTTAAATCATTTATAGACAGGTTTCAGAGATTCTGGGCCTTAAAATATGAGCTTGACAAACACATTACAACAAAACCAGGCAGGAAAGGCATATTGTTTTCATGTGCAGGCTCAAAGCCTGAAGATATATTTGAATGTACCAGAAAAGTCATGAGGGCTTTTTTTGATGTCATATACATTGAATATTTTGCTGATTTTTTATATAACAGCATAGATTTTAAAGGGGATATACAAAATGACCCTGAGATGCTGACAAAAGTTTATGATTTTGCAAAAATGACTATTTTTTAAAGAAAGGTGATTAAAATGAAAACAAGTGGAATTCTTAAGTTCCCGGTTTTATTCATTATATTATTGTCAGTGATTTTATCACTGGTTTTTACGGGATGTATTTCCAAACTTCCCATCAAATTAAATGATGCCTCTGATGAATCTGTAAATGAAACAGGGACAGACGTATCGGATTCTGCAGGTACAGGCGATACCGGGGCTTCCCAGGGTTATGAAAATGATTTTACCCTTACGGACCTAGATGGAAACGAGGTATCATTGCACGATTATAAAGGCAAAATCGTGGTACTTAATTTCTGGGCTACATGGTGCCCTCCATGCCAGGCGGAAATACCTGATTTTGTTGAAGTTTATGATGATTATAAAGATAAGGGCGTACAGTTCTTCGGGATATCGGATGATTTTGACAAATCGCTGCAGGCTTTTGAACAGCAATACAAGATAAATTATCCCACGCTTTTAGACGGCACTCCGGACAAGGTGTTTGCCGAATGGGGAATTGATGCAATACCCCATACTTTCATACTTGACGAAAACGGGAAGATTGTATTTGACCAGCTTGGCATGATGTCTAAGGACCAGCTTGTCAGTGCAATAGAAGCTGCCCTTGCGGCAAACCAGTAAAATTTAAACAGCAGCGCAATACTACTGTTTACAGCGTATTTTCGAGATATTTATGAAACTCTATAAAGAATATAAAAAATGCTGGAAGTAGGTATTTTTTCAGCTTTTATAGCAGGCATACTCTCTTTTATAAGTCCCTGTGTCCTGCCGCTTGTCCCCGTATATATTGGCATAATGTCCAGGAATACGATATATAAAAGTGAACGGGTAAAGTTTTCAGACAGGGTCTATACACTTTTAAACAGCCTGCTTTTTGTGCTTGGTTTTTCAATCGTATTTATTGCTCTTGGCTCGACTGCAACATTTTTTGGACAACTCCTTAAGAATTACCTGGGGGTAATCGGTAGGTTGGGAGGGATAATCCTTATTATTTTCGGGCTTCATTATGTGGGGTTATTCAAGATACCTTTTTTAAACATGGAAAAAAGGCTTCATATGCCGCAATCCTTAAAGACAGGATACCTCTGGTCATTCATATTCGGGGTCATTTTCTCCTTCGGATGGGTGCCATGCGTCGGAATGATTCTTTCTGCCATTCTCCTTCTTGCCAGCAAAATGGAGACCCTGGCGCAGGGAATCCTCCTAATGGTTGTTTATTCTGCAGGGCTCGGGATACCATTTATCCTCGCAAGCATATTCATTGTTTTTTTCTCGAATCTATTGAAAAGGGTAAACAGGCATTTAAATATCATATCTATAATATCAGGCGTATTCCTGATAATACTCGGGATAATCTTTGTCCTGGATTACATGACAAAGATTATGGGGTATTTAACTTCATGGCTGCCATTTTTAGGCAGGCTAAATTTCTAAAAATACATTACGGGCCAGAATAGTGGAAAAACTATTTGATCTGCGGATCAAGCGGAGATCGCATAGTTAAATAAATATCCTGTTTTTAAAAACAATACTGGTTTTTCTGATAATATGATATTATTTCAGTTTGCCTTTAAATAATTAATTATATTTTTTTTAAAAAAGGAGGGTCATTTTGACTGCTATTGATCCAATTGCTTTCAGTATAGGGAATTTTTCAGTCAGGTGGTATGGCCTGCTGATTGCGCTTGCTCTCATTATAGGGATTTTAGTTTCATATTTCATTGCAAAATACAGGATAGGCGACAGGCCAAAGATTATAAAGACCCCGGATGGAAAGGAAACAGCAGGGGGAAAAGAAGCAGATGAGATCATTAATTTCGCTCCTTTTGCTGTAATATTCGGTGTAATTGGCGCGAGGCTGCTGCATGTTATTGTTAATTGGGGATATTATGCTGCCCATCCCTCATATATATTTGCATTCAGGCAGGGCGGTCTTGCAATACAGGGAGTAATGCTTGGAGGAGTTCTTGCGCTGGTTGTTTTCTGCAAAGTAAGGAAACTCGATTTCTGGTTATGGGCAGATATAATCGCACCCGCCCTGGTATTGGGACAGGCAATTGGAAGATGGGGAAACTTCTTTAACCAGGAAGCATTCGGGATGCCTACAAGCCTTCCATGGGGGATATATATTGATCCTATGTACAGGCCTGCAGATTATTCAAACGCAGACTTCTTCCACCCGACATTCTTTTATGAGTTTATAGCGAATATTTTACTATTTTGCCTGCTCCTGCTTATGCATCGCATGTATAAGAAAAGGCCTGATAAATTCCCGGAAGGGCTTATTTTTGCGACTTACCTGGGTGTATATGCATTATACAGGACCATAATTGAATTCTACAGAATTGATTCGAGTTATTTCCTTGGCATAAAGGTCGTATATATTATTGACATAATAACCATTATTGCTGTAATTATAATGGTAAATTACCTTGTGAAAAAGTTCAGGACTAAAAAAATACAGGAAGAAATGGAAAAATTGGAAGAGTAGCAGATTTATCTGCCAGCTTTTTTATCAGGTTTTAATATTTTTAATGCTATAAATACAACCGCAATAGTTCTGCCGGTAAATTTTTAGTTTATTTGAAAGCTGCATTGTCTTTTTAAAACCGTCCTTTTTCTTGAAATCTGCATCATAAAATACAATGCCCTGTTTTTTAGAGATACGGGCCCCGGCTTCATTTATGACTGCCTGGTTTTTGTGAGGGCTTATTGTAAGGGTAGATGCAAAAATATCAAAACCATTTTCTGCTGCATATTTTGCAGTTTTTGAGAGCCTCATTTCAAAGCATGACCTGCACCTGAGGCCGCCTTCAGGGCTATCTTTTAATTTCTCTGTCAATTTAATGAATTTATCCGGCTCATAATCTGCTTCAACAAGCTCTACCTTATAAACCATGGCTGATTTTTTTACGTAATATAACCTTTTTTTATATTCCTCCTCGGGATGGATATTGGGATTATAGAAATACAGTGTGACATTATAGTTTTCTGAAAGGATGGTGAGCGGATGAAGCATGCAGTTGGCGCAACAGACATGCAGCAGCATTTTTAATTTGCCTGGTTCATTTTTTCCTGTCATAGGGTCTCTCAATATTCTTGTATTTATTACTTTTTTTTAATATATTAACAGGGATATTTTAGCAAATATTAATTTCTTTTTAAGATGCAATATAATTTTTTAAAAATTGAAGAACCCGGAAAAATTGAAGATATTGAATATCTTGTAAAAAGGGATATCTTTTATAGTCCTGAAATAGTAAGCACAGTAGCAGAAATCCTTGATGATGTAAGGAAAAACGGTGACAGAGCCCTTTTTTCATATTGTAAAAAATTTGACGGGATAGATGCCCGAAGTCCTGGCGATATCCGAATCACCGCAGAAGAAATATACGAAGCAGGTAAAAATATCCCTGAAAAATATCCGGAACTCGCAGAATCCCTTGATGTTTTATACAGCAACCTTTTACAGTACCACAGGGCGCAGTATGAAAGGGAACCGAAGTCATGGTTTATAGCGCCTGCAGAGGGGAAAAAACTGGGCCAGCTCATGACACCAGTAAGTAGAGCCGGTATGTATGTTCCTGGGGGCAGGTATATATACCCTTCCTCTGTCCTCATGACATTTGTGCCTGCAAGTGTTGCAGGAGTTAAAGATATTGCAGTCTTTACTCCGCCGCAAAAAGACGGGATGGTTAACGAAGTCCTTCTCTACCTTTTTTCAATGCTTAAGATAAAAGAGGCATATAAGGCAGGCGGAGCCCAGGCGATTGCTGCACTAGCTTATGGCACTGAAACAATAAAAAAAGTGGAAAAGATCGCTGGTCCGGGTAATATATATGTAACGGTTGCAAAAAAACTGGTTTATGGCAATGTAGGGATTGATAGCCTCGCAGGCCCAAGTGAAGTCCTTGTTTTGGCAGACAGCAGCGCAAACCCATCCTATATTGCTGCAGACCTGTTATCTCAGGCGGAACACGACCCCGATGCGCTTAGCATACTTCTGTCATCAGATATTGGTATTGCGCAAGCGGTAATCTCACAGGTTTATATTCAGGTTGATAAACTTTACAGTGAATACGGCCCGAGATTCAACAAAGACCTTGCAGTCAGCGCGCTTGCTAATAATTGCAAAATAATCTTTAATTCCGGTGTCGATTTTCTTATAGATATATGCAATGCTATCGCGCCGGAACACCTTGAGATAGTTTTAAAGGATAATGAAGCTGCATTATCTAAGATAACGAACGCAGGAGCGATTTTTATCGGGAGCTATACGCCTGTGGCTGTTGGCGATTATATTTGCGGCACCAACCATGTTATCCCAACCGGGGGAAACGCGAAATTCGCTTCTCCTCTGGGGGTATATGATTTTTGCAAAAAAAGCAGTGTTGCATTTTACGACAGGTCAAGTTTAAAAAATGAAAGGAAATATATAGAATGCCTTTCAAGTTTTGAAAACTTGCTTGCGCATAATAATTCTATAAGGATAAGGTTTGAAAATGAGACCCGAGATTAAAAAATGGCTCAAAGACCTGCCGGAATACGTAGCGGGGCGGACAATAGATGAAATAAAAAGCAGGTATAAAATAGATAAAGTCTATAAGCTGGCTTCGAATGAGAACCTGTTCGGCCCCTGCAATCTGGCAAAGGATACCCTGGCGCAAAGTATCGACACAGTAAACTATTATCCTGACAGTGATGCCCGTGAGATAAGGCAAAAGATCGCCGCCAGGTATGGCGTATCTCCTGATAATGTTATAATGGGTAACGGTACAGACCAGGTAATCGAGATGATATGTGATTGCTTTATAGACAAGGGGGAAAATATTGTAACAGCAGACCCAAATTTCCTTATCTACGAAAAATCCGCGCTCAAATGCGGTGGTTCTGCTATAAAAGTGCCGCTTGAAGGGTTCAGGCAGGATATTAAAAAGATTACAGAATCTGCGGATAAAAATACAAGGGTAATATTTATTGCAAGCCCGCATAATCCTACAGGTACGATAATATATAAAAATGAATTCGAATACCTGCTTGATTCAATCAGCGAACAAGTGCTTGTTGTTATGGATGAAGCATATTATGAATACCTTCCTGATAATGAAAGGTTTGATACAACTGCATATGTTTTACAAAAGCCAAACCTTGTAGTCCTTCGCACTTTCTCAAAGATATATGGCCTTGCCGGACTAAGGATAGGATATGCGATTTCATCAACCGATATAATTGCCGGTCTTAACCGGATAAGGATGCCTTTTAACATTAGTTCAATTGCCCAGAAGACTGCATGCGCCGCAATAGAGGATTCAGTACATATTTTCAAGGTAAGGGATATCATCAATGATGAACGGAAAAAGTTCTATTCTTTATTTAAAAAAGAGGATGTGGGATTTGTCCAGTCGTATGCAAATTTCATGCTTATCAGGACAGGTGATTATAGCAGGGAAATAGTGGAGGAACTATTAAAAAGCGGATTTATTGTAAGGCCGGGTGAGAACCTGGGGATACCCGGATATATCAGGGTATCTTTTGCAACACCTGAAATCGATGATATGTTCCTGGAGAGGTTCATTGCAATATACAGGATGTTTTATAAAAAATAACAAATTAATACTGCAGGAAAGGAAATAAAAAATGGTCACAACAGTTACAGGTAAAAATACAGAAGTCAAGTTTGGCCAGGGACTCCCTACAGTCATAATAGCTGAGAGGATAAACCCTACAGGTCGTAAGAGCCTTGCTGAAGAACTCAGGCTTGGAAAGCTTGATATTGTCAGGGATGATGCAATAAGACAGGCTGAAGCCGGTGCCCATATAAGA
>CAYGYY010000078.1:0-9317 GCA_964354265.1 uncultured Actinomycetota bacterium | reverse complement strand
TAGGCTTAAGGTTATTTACGATGCTGCTCATGCATTTGGAGTCACCTTTAATGATGTAAGTGTTGCCAATTTTGGTGATATTTCCATGTTTAGTTTCCATGCCACCAAGATTTTTAATACAATAGAGGGCGGAGCCTTAACCTTTAAGGATACTTCTTTAACAAGTATCCTCAAAAATCTAAAAAATTTTGGGATTACAGGACCAGAATCAGTTGTATCAGTAGGTGGAAATGCAAAGATGAATGAGTTCCAGGCAGCAATGGGTATTTGTAACCTGCGGCATATAGACTCAGAGATTGAAAAAAGAAAATTGCTCACCGAACGTTATAGAGAGAGATTATCAGATATAAAAGGAATTAAATTATCGAAAATTCAGAATAAAGTAAATAGTAACAATTCATATTTTCCCATTATATTTGATGGTTTTAAATTAAACAGGGATGAAGCAGCCAAAGTCTTAGCAAATAAAAATATATATGCTAGAAAATATTTTTATCCTTTGGTAAGTGAATATGAATGTTACAAAGACAGATTTAACTGTAATGAAACACCAGTTGCAAAATATATTTCTGACAGAGTCCTGACTCTTCCACTTTATGGGGATTTGACATTAAAGGATGTAGACAAAATTTGCGATATTCTTCTTACAGATAATTCTTATTAAAATATTCAATTAGAAAAAACTACAGTTTGCGTGTCAGAGTCTTATATTTTCAGAACGAGTCTACCTGTAATTTAGTGAAGAGCTTTTTGTATATGCAAAGAGCGGCTACCCCAACTTGCACAATTTCGATCTAAACTATTTAAGAATTACATAAGATTGAAAAATTAAAAGAAGATAGTAAATTTAATTAAAACTTTTTTTTCTTTCTTTCAAACCGCACATAAAGATTAAATAAGAAATAGCCAAATTTGAAATTTATCATAAATACTTTTAATAACGTTTTATGCGTTCTATTGATCAGCGGGTTTGAATACAATGATCTGTAGTTTTTTCTTATATAGTTTTTAATAAGATTACGCTTTTTTTTATCTTTATCTATAGACCAGTTCTTTTCAAGTATTTCATAATATTTTAAGCAATCAAAATATAGTGCTTTTTGTGCTTCATTAACCAGTGATGGGAAGTTCTTGGAAATAAACTCAAGCCTTTCTATAAAATTATAAAACGGATCCATATTTTCCAGATATTTAAATGATCCAGATATGCTATCTTTACGCTTTAAGTAATAATATTTAGGTATACCTATTGATATTAAGTTTTTTGCTCGTGCAAAAGCTTTATAGTTAAAAATTATATCTTTGTTTAGTATGCCAACAGGAAAACTAATTCCTTGAATCAAATCCTTCTTATATATCTTGTTCCAAACAGGGTTTTTAAATCTTTTCCGTTTGATTAAATCTTCAAGAGCTGAAATGTTGTTAAATTGCTCTACTTTACCAGAATAATGTTTTGGTAAAATTTCATTATCCTCATTTATTCTATAATAAGCACATTGCACAATATCTGCATCATAATCATAAAGAGTTTTTAATAAAGTCTCATACATGTCAGGTTCTACAAAGTCATCATTGTCAACAAACCCGATATACTTACCAGTTGCAGCTTTCATAGCCATATTTCTGCCCTCCGAATTTCCCCCATGTTCTTTGTGTATGACCTTGATTCTGTTATCTCTTTGTGAATACTCGTCAGCTATTTTTCCGCTTTCATCAGTGGAACCATCATCCACCAGGATAATTTCTAAATTTTTATATGTTTGACTTAATAGACTTTCTATGCATTTGGGTAAATACTTAGCTGCGTTATAAATAGGTATTATTATGCTTATCTTATCGTTCATAAGGAGGAGCCTCTTTTTTTAATAAATTATTGCAACTAATAGACTATATAAAAGAAACTATTATGGCAAACACGATTATTATATTTATTATTCCTTTAATAAAAAAACTAATAAAAATATTATATCTAAACCTTTGCCTTTCCTGCTATAGAGACCTGCTTTTATTCTTTTCAGGTCTATACTTCCACAGACAATTGCAGCTATTGCAAATCCTGCAATCAGTGGAACAGAAGAAAAGTCATCCTTTATTAAACTCCATGGAGACTTTTGATTAATAATGAAATCAAATTTGGAAAATACATCCCAATTACTCATTAACTCAATATCAATGTCTGGAGGATCATTTGGAACACCCGCCCTGTGGGTAATGCATGGCTAATTGTTGCTTTCTCTTTACCGCCGTAGGCAAATTCTGGCCAGTAATAGACGATTGGATCATAATAATTTAACAATCCACGATCAGCAAGAATATGGACACAGGTTGCAACAATACTCTTTGACATGGAAAAAGATGTAAATAGCGTTTCGCTAGCTACTGGACAATGGCTTGATTGGTCTGCTAGGCCAGCCCAAGTATCAATTACAAGCTTACCATCAAGATAAGCAGCTACTTGCAGGCCAATCTCACCATTAGCATAAATGATTTCTTCCAATACTTTTTGTACTTTAAAAAATTCATGTTTATAACCACAATTGCTGCAGATACATGCTCTACCTTCAGGGCTGAACATCTCTATACCAAGACTCGAAGCCCATTTTTCATTTAACTTTGTATTTATCAAATAAACTATTTCTTAAATAGCGACCAATTAAGGTCAGTACCAGTAATCTCTTCCCCGCCTGGAGCCCACCTTATTTCATTTTCAGAAATAAGCTTATACTCAAACTTATAATCATCAGCGGTAAAATGAATTATATCTCCGCCAAGAATCCAGTCTCCATTTGTAATTCTGGTTTCAACATCGCTTTCAAGATAAGTCTCCTCCATATAAAAAGTACCATCGGAGTTAAAGGTTATGAGAGTTTGAAGGCCCGGGCAGTCAGCACAAGGCAGGGTCCCTTCGTAGGTTCCGTTAAGTTTAGGTTTACCGCAGCCAAAACTTAATAGAACTGCAAGAGAAATTACAACTATTAATAAAATCAATAATAGTTTTTTCATTTTTGCTTCCTTTCTATAATTAAATTAACTCTTCTAAAAAAATAGTTTGAAATAATTTAATCCATCTCACCACGAAGGGTTAAACTCATCAGTATCACTTAGGTCCGGTGTAATATTTATTTGGTTGCTGCCATCAGCTGACATAAAGAATATATCATTCAAGAATTATATAAGATTAGAAAATTAAAAGAAGAGATTAAGTGATTTTTATGACCTGTGAAAATTTATAGATTTTAATAATGTCAAATAAAATACATATTAATTTACATAGGATTACTACTCAGGATAGGGTAAAAGCAATCCTAATTCCTTAGCATCTAAATTCAAGGCATTTTCTACTCTAATACCTTCTTTATAAGTTTTAACAACCAATTCTTGTGTTTTATTTACAGTTTCCTCATATTTTGAAAAATCCCAGGCTTGCTTTTTTTTTAAAATTTTAATATCTTTAACAATTACAAAATTAATAAAACAAATGGAAAGGGAAGATAAATATGAAAAAGATATTAATATTGGCTTCATTTATAATCTTTGCAGTATTGATATTTTCAGGCTGCCAGGTTGCTGCTCAACCAGAAGCAGAAGGCCCGCAGGAACTGCAACCCATTACCCAGTATAGAGGCATCATAGGTGAAGTCAGCGGCAATGAGATGCTTGTATATGCCTTTGAGGGATACAATGGAGAAATGGTAGCTAGATGGAACGAAGAGACAAAGATAGATGAGGCTCTAAAGCCACTGATAAAGCCTGAAAACCTTATCTCTTTTACAACAACTGGACTCATGACGATGTCTATACCACCACAGGTAATTGTAACTTCAATAGATTTTATAATGGAAGGTGTTGTATTTGAAGGAACAGTTGCTGAAGTATCAGAAGATTCAATAACAGTCAACACAACTTATCCAAGAACTGACAGAATGATTGCAAGGATAATACCCGAAACTGCTTATGCAGATGGGGTATCAGAGGATATAGTGGCAGGCAATACTGTAAGATTTGAGACAAATGGCATAATGCAGCCCTCAGAACCCCCACAGATAAATGTAATTCGATTTACAAAAAATGAAGTCCCGGAAACTTCTTCATCAGATTTCATTCAGAAAAAAATAGATGAGGGAATTGATTTCTATGCAATTGGTAACGAACCGTCCTGGTCGCTGGACGTAAAACTTGAAGAAGGTCTCAAATTTATAACATTATCTGGAATTGAACTGAATGTCCCTTTATCTGAACCTATTGAAACAAAAGAGGATGGCTCCTTTGAAATCAATGGTGAAACAGAAGCGGGAACAATTGAAGTATCTGTAATTAAAGAGGCATGCACAGATAACATGTCAGGCGAAGTCTTTACCCATAAAGTCATCGTCAATGCCAAAGCTGGCGCTGATAATGACTTTCAAAGATATGAAGGTTGTGGCAGATACCTTTTAGAGTCGAATTAAAGTTTTAATCTGATAAAAAAGGATTAAAAAGATTAAAAGCTGGAACATATAAAGTATACTATTCAAATAAAGCAAGACACCAATTAAAAAAGTTTTCTTGTTTTAGTTGTAAACGTTTCCCAATGCCAGCATATATCTGTTATCTCAGGTTCCCTGGGTTCTAGATCCACCATCCAGAAGTTATACCTACCATCACTGTACAGGTAGAAGAGACAATTGTTCTCAAGCCAAATATATAATGGAAGATAAACTGGAAGAGCTGATAAAGGATGAGATCTCAAAATTTACAATCCTTTAACAATTCAGGGACTGGGCTCTGGAAGTACTGCGTTAATCTTATAAGGATGGAACATCCAAGCGTAAGGAAATATTTAACAATCTGAATAAAACCTACAAGGATATCGAAAACCAGATAAATATTATAGAAACTATTAACAAATATATCTGAAAGCGGCTGCTCCAGGTAGTGAAATTTCGAACCAGTTTTTCATAGAATTAACCAAATTAAAGATTTTCTATAAAGAAAAATTAGAATAGAAAACTATTTTAGATTTAATAAACGTCATCATTTTTTCCTATGTCTACCGGTATTATTTTGTCTTCATCAATAACAAAATCGATACAAATTCTATAGTAAATATTAATTGTTTTTCTACCGTTTCTTCGACATACCTGCCATTATCCATGTCTCTCATAGATTTCTCCAAAGCAGACTGGAGTTCGCATTCCCGTAAATAATTATACCTGTCAATTGCTGAATTGCCAAAATATCTTGACAGTCTCAAGTCCGATTCTTTGTATATCTCTTGGGAAACTGCAATTGCACACTCAGACAAGATTATTTTAATACCTGAAATGGTTTTCTAGGTTAATTTGTTTATTATGCTCTTGATTTCAACGAAAGTTTTGTATAAATTTCCTAAATCATCATCATTTAAACTCTGAAATTTATTTTTTAGCATATCAAATATATCTATTTTCATTTTTTCAATATATCGCTTCCCCGATAATGATAGAGATATTTTAATTATTCGCCTATCTAATACATTATGCTTTCTTTCAACAAACCTATGTGTAATAAGTTTATCAACTATAGGAGTCATCTGCTGCTTTGAAGTCAATAACTTGTTTGAAAGCTCAGTCATTGATAAATCTCCTTGTTCTTCCAATATAAATAATACATGAAACTGCATAGGACTAAGCTTACTTTTAGAAAGCTGCTCAAATGGTTTAATAAGCTTTTGCTGTAAAAGTGGGAGTAGTTCAGAGAGTTCCATTGCGGCTGCATCTATATTATTTTCTACCATAATAACTCCTATGTATATTTAAAAAATTATATTGACACATAGTATAAAGCCCTGTTAGTATTAGTCAATATTTATTTACTATTAATTAATATTTATTGAATTTTATCATATTTTAAACTATAAAAAAGGTGTTATTTATGCGTATTGCAATTATTGCACTTGGAAGCCGAGGAGATGTTCAACCATATATTGCACTGGGAAAAGGATTAAAAAAATCAGGCCATGTTATAAGATTTGTAACCCATCAAAACTTTGAAGAGCTGGTCAATTTACACGGATTAGAATCCTGTTCTGTAGAAGGCAGTGTTCAGGATATAGCTCAAAGCAAAGAAATGCAGGGACACATAGAAAAAGGAAACTTTCTTTCAGTCATGTCACAGATGAAAAAAGAAGCTATGCAGGGAGCTATTAATCTGGCAAAAGTAGGTATATCAGCTTGTAAGGATATGAACCTAATAATAGCTGGTATTGGAGGCCTGTTTGCTGGTATTACCCTTGCAGAAAAGTTAGAGATTCCATTTCTCCAAGCTTATTATATTCCATTTACTCCTACGAAAGCCTTTCCCAGTTTTCTTTTTCCAAAACTACCATTTCGCTATGGAGGTTTTTTAAATCGATTCACTTATTCTATTGCCAGGCAAATAATATGGCAGGGATATAGGTCAGCTGATAATCTGGCACGTCGGCAAGTTTTGGGGCTACCCCCAGTTTCATTTTTTGGACCATATAAGTCTCATCGTTTTAATCAAAATCCGGTTCTTTATGGGTTTAGCTCATCGGTAATTCCTAAACCATATGATTGGGATAATAATATTCATATCACAGGGTATTGGTTATTAGACCATGAAGATAACTGGACACCACCTTCTGAACTTATAGAATTCATTAAATCTGGAAACCCGCCAATCTATGTAGGGTTTGGAAGTATGAGTAGTAGAAAACCTGAAGAGACTGCAGATATTATCCTGAATGCCATTGCAAAAACTAAACAGCGGGCAATAATGCTATCTGGCTGGGGCGGTTTAAAAAAGACAAATTTACCAGATACTGTTTTTATGGTAGATTCAATACCCATATCCTGGCTTTTTCCACGTGTTGCTGCAGCGATACATCATGGCGGCGCAGGAACAACAGCTGAAAGTCTCAAGGCAGGTATTCCCTCTATTGTTATTCCTTTCTTCGGTGACCAGTTCTTTTGGGGAAAACGTGTTGCCGAATTAGGTATTGGTCCAGAGCCTATTTCACGTAAAAAACTGACTACTGAACGACTTGTACAGGCTATTCAAGAAGTTGTGACAAATCAAACAATGCACCAGAGTGCTTCTAATCTGGGAGCAAAAATCCGAGCTGAAGATGGAGTTGCGAGTGCAGTAGCTGTTATACAGAAATTAGAGCCTAATTAACTTAACTTAAATGAATAAGATTAAAATAGAAACTAAAGATTAAGATATCTCTGATAAACATGTCTGAAAGTGGCTGCCCCGAGTTACGAAATTTCGAACCGTTTTTTAAGTGAATTGATAAAATTAAAATCTTATATTTTTGATGAAAAATGGCATGGCTAAGACAGTAGACAAAGTTAATACCAAATTGTTGAGCTTAAATGAGGGTATTTTTATTCCAGAATTAATATAAATAAGATTCTTTTATTGAAATATTGGTGCATCTGAAAGAGCAAAGCCAATAACTGCTAAAATAAAAACTGACCCCAATACTATTCCTGTTATATCAAAACCCTTGCCTTTAATACTGTATTGGCCTCTTTTAATTCTTTTTAAATCAATGCTTCCACATACAATTGCAGCTATTGGTAATCCAAACACCGCAAAAGTTAATATAGTTATTATTGTCTCATTAACATAAACTCTTTTTAGTAAAATTTCAAAGATAAGCCACATAAGAAGCATGCAAATATATGGTAATATGCCAGTTATCAATGATGCAATTGATAACTTTCTAAATTTTTCTGATTTAACTGTATTATTCATAATAAAGACCTCCTTTAAAGGAAATTTTATTATTTTTTGAATGTCAATATTATAACATAAATTAAATATGATATTTTTTTAGATTTATGTGACATAAATATCTGAATGTGTCTGGGGATAGTTGACAAAGTTAAAACCTGTTTACTGGGCTTAAATGGGGATATTTTTATACCTGAATTAAATATTAGATGATGTTAAATATAGATTATCTAATAAGTTTTTCATGATTCATTTTTGCATAGATAAATCTATGAATCTCTACTATATTTTCATTCACTATATAAAATACAAGATAATTTTTTATAGGTAAAAATCTATATTCGAATTCAAGTGGTTCCTGTGATTTGTATAACTTGCAGGAGTAAGGATACTGTTTTAATCTTAGGATAAATCTATCAAGAGTTTCAATAAAATCCATAGCAGCTGTTGGAGATTTAAGATTATCGAGAAAATACAGTAATATCTCCAGCAAATCCTTTTGTGCTGTGGGCAGGTATCTGATCTTATACATAATCAGTTTCATTTTTTTCGGCAATTTTTAACTTCAAACCGGAAATTACTTCTTCATGAGAGTAACGGATATCAGTAGATTTTGCTTCTATTTGTGCCTCTTTTAATTTTTGAAATATTTCACTTACAAATTGTCTGGCTTCATATGCTTCAATGCTCATGACCACCATGTCCCCATATCCATTTTTTGTTAAGAATACAGGTTCACCTGTTTCATGTACCACCCTTGAAATCTCAGCAAAATTATTTCTTAAATCTGAAACTGGTCTGATTCTCTTCATATAATTAACTCCTCTCCTTAATTAATTTATCATTATATTATCATAATTATGATATATAGATAAATACGATTATTCTATTTTTTACTCCATTTGATTAAACATTGTAGGATTTATTGACATATATACCGAAATGGCTGCCCCAGGTAATAAAATTTCGAACTTTTTCTAATGGAATTAATTAAGCTAGTGAAATTTAATTCTAAAATTTATTATTCTGATTCTACTATTCTTAAAACCTGAATAATTATTTTAGGATGTAGAATCTTGGACTTATGAAAAGGCAGAACAATTCTTTTATTATTTTTGATATAAATCTAATGGCTACCTTTTGTCCGTGCTAATATAAAACCGTCATTAAGTAGCAATTTTTCAGCTTCTTTAAAATTAAATCTTGGCAGGCTATGCAACTGTAACCTCTAAAGAAGTTGTTAAAATTTCTTTACTTAGAAGTCTTTTAACCTCATCAGATTCAAGTGTTTCTATATATAATTCAACAGCTTCCTTAATATTGCCCATTACTTCTTCAAAGGTATCACCTTGTGTCTGACATCCCTGAAACTCGGGACAATATGCATAATAGCCAAATTCATCTTTTTCAATTATTATATTTACCTTATATGACATAAATACCTCATTTACAAACCGGGGATTTAAAATATTATAGATATTATAACATTTGATTTTTTTTAAATGAAATTAAACTTTGGCTGCCCCGAGTTACGAAATTTCGAACTATTTATTGAAAGAATTGAATTTAACAAAAAGTTTTTTAGAAAAAATTGA
>CAYGYY010000077.1:0-9478 GCA_964354265.1 uncultured Actinomycetota bacterium | reverse complement strand
TTGGCTGGGGAGAGAGGGTTCGAACCAAATTAAATTAATATTAAAATATCATCAGATACAATAAAAACATTTATATAAAACTTGGGATATTAATGGATTAAGTGCTTTAGGCTTTTTTTACAAGCATTTTACCCTGCTCAGTTTCAAGGTCGCATCTCAGGCAGCGCTTTGCCTCCCTTATTGCCTGTTCATCTGCCATATTAAGAAGAACTTCCTCAAAAGTTTCTATCCGTGCCTTATCGGGCAGGTAGCTTAGGACCGGTTTATTAAGGCTGCCTATCTCTTCCTCTGACATCTCCACAGGGGGGACATACATTGAAGGGCGCGTCATAATGTATTCCCTCTTAATTGGCTTGCCGGTCATATACTTATCCATCATTTCTGCAACGACTTTCCCGGTTCCCATAGCCTGGATCACTGTTGCCGGCCCTGTGACCACATCTCCACCGGCAAATACTCCCTTGATGCTTGTCTGGTATGTCTCAGGGTCCACTTTTATAGTACCTCTTTCTGTAATTTCAAGCTTTGTTTCAGCGCCTTTAAAACTCAGGTCCGGATATTCCCCAATAGCTGCTATCAGCGTTTCGAGGGAGATGTCAAACTCTGAATCTTCAACCGGTACAGGTTTTCTCCTTCCTGTCTCATCCAGTTCACCAAGTTCCATCCGCTTGCACCTCAGGCCCTTCACTTTACCATTTTTTACAATTACATTTACTGGCGCAGTAAGGAACTGGATATCAATTCCCTCTTCAAGCAATACTTTCACCTCTTCTTCGAATGCCGGCATTTCTTTAATAGTCCTTCTGTAAATGATTGTAACGCTTTCACATCCCGGAAGCCTTGCAGCAACCCTTGCAGCATCAACTGCCGAGTTTCCTCCGCCAATGATACCTACAAACCTGCCTACCTTAACTGGTTTTTTAAGGTTTATTTTCTTTAAAAATTCTGTAGCTGCAATAACCCCTTCAGCATCATCATTTTCAATACCAAGCTTTCTTGAATTATGTGCTCCTGTTGCTATAAATACAGATTTATATTCTTTTAATATCTTTTCAAAAGTAATATCCTTCCCGATTTTTGTATTTGTCCTTATCTCAACTCCTGCATTCTTTATATGCTCAATGTCAAGGGCGAGTATTTTCTTTGGAAGTCTGAAATCAGGTATATAAACTGCAAGTCCGCCCCCTGGCAGCTCAAGTTCCTCAAAAACCGTGACATCATAACCTGCAATTCCCAGGTTATAGCCAGCCATTAATCCTGCGGGCCCTGAACCGATTATTGCAGCCCTGTTACCCTTTATCTTGCCTTTCTGAACATCTCTTGCCTGCTCTTTTTCCGGATAGACTCCGTTCCTTATCGCATAGTCTGTTGCAAATCTTTTAAGTGACCTTATGGTTATGGGATTTCCCCACTTACCTGCTTCGCACTTTGTCTCACAGGGATGATGGCAAATTCTTCCACAGACTGAAGGCAGCGGATTATCCTTTATTATTACATCAAATGCTTCCTTGAAGCGTCCCTGCGCAGTAAGCGCTATATATACCTGGGCTTCAGTTCCTATAGGGCAGGTGTGCTGACATGGCGAAGAAATTATTTCCCTGCATTCCACTGCCGGACACCTTTTCCTATCCACATGGGCCAGGTATTCATCCCGAAAATAATTGATAGTGGAAAGCACCGGATTTGGCGCAGATTTGCCAAGCCCGCATAGGGAGGTTTCCTTGATTACAGGACCAAGCTTCTCAAGCTTTTCAATATCACTGCGATTTCCTTTACCCTGCGTTATTTTCTCAAGCATTTCCAGCATCCTTCTGGTGCCTATCCTGCAGGGAGTACACTGGCCGCACGACTCATCCTGTATAAAGTCCATGAAATATCTTGAAAGATTGACCATGCATGTATCCTCGTCAAGAATTATCATACCTCCCGAACCCATTATTGCACCAACCTCTTTTACCTTTTCATAATCCACAGGAGTATCGAGGTATTTATCCGGAAGGCACCCTCCTGACGGTCCGCCTATCTGTACAGCCTTAAACTTTTTTGCGCCTTTTATACCGCCGCCTATTTTATAGACAATATCTCTAAGCGTTATTCCCATGGGCACTTCCACCAGACCGACATAATTTACTGCTCCTGTTAAAGCAAATATTTTTGTGCCCTTGCTTTTTTCTGTACCAATAGAAGAAAACCACTCAGCTCCGTTGAGCAATATCTGTGGAATATTTGCCAGAGTTTCTACATTATTAATGAGAGTCGGCATGCCATATAAACCCTGGTTTGCCGGAAAAGGAGGTTTTGGACGGGGCATTCCACGTTTGCCTTCAATAGATTGCATGAGGGCTGTTTCTTCCCCGCAAACAAATGCCCCTGCTCCCTGGTAGATCTCAATATCAAAATCAAAGCCAGTTCCCAGTATATCTGTGCCGAGCAACCCGTAAAGCCTTGCCTGTTCAAGAGATGTCATTACAGTCTTTATTGCAAGCGGATATTCTGCCCTTATGTACATATATCCTTTATTGCTGCCGATAGCAAATGCAGCAATCAGGATACCTTCGATAACAGAATGGGGATCTGATTCAAGCAGGTTCCTGTCCATAAAAGCTCCGGGATCACCTTCATCGCCATTGCAGATTATAAATTTTCTACCCTTTGGAGAACTGGTGTTCTTGCATAAAAGCCACTTTTTGCCGACAGGAAATCCTGCGCCGCCTCTTCCCCTGAGGCCTGATTCGATAACTATTTTTATTATTTCATCGCAGTCTTTTTCAAGGGCTTTTGCAAAACCATGGTAACCGTCATTCCTGATATAATCATCTATGCTGAAAGGATCTATTTTCCCGCGGTTATGCATTACCCTGGGAACCTGGTTGATGTAGAAAGCATTAAGCTCAGAATCACCAGTTATAGGGTCAAGCTCTTTTGCGACTTCACCCTTTAATATATGCTTTTCGAATACCTTATCCAGTTTTTCTCTGTCCAGGCTATGGTAGATAACGGTCTGATTATTTGCAGACTCTATTGTAAGCATGGGCTCCCTCGAACAAAAACCCGCACATCCGGATACTGCAAAATCAATCTTGTCCTTCATGCTGTTTTTCTCAATTGTTTCCAGTACTGCATTTTTTATATCTTCAGCTCCCGATGCTATTCCGCAGGTACCCATATGGACAGTGATTTTAGAGAGTTTATTCCTTCTGGATGACAATGCTTCTTCTTTAAGTTTTTTCCTATGAATGTCCAGGGATTGCTTATTTAATTTTTGGTTTAAGTCTTTACTCAAATTGACTCCATGGCTTTTTAAGAAGTTAAAAATTATTAGCTTTTGATTATTACTTTTGCTACAATTATAAGACTTTATTATAGCAAACTATGCTGTTTTACTTCCAATTATATTTTGCTATTTTTTTAAACCTTAAAAATTGACTCGTAATTATCTTCTATGCAGAGTAGTAAAAATCAAAAATTTAAGATTTCAGAGGAAGAGTATTTAAAAATCGATGCAATACTCAATAAATACAAGGATAAAGATGGTGTATTGATACCTGTTTTAAATGAGATACAGACAGAAATAGGTTTTTTACCCATAGAGGTCCAGAGAAAAGTTGCAGCAGGGCTTGGAATTCCTGAAAAAGAAGTATATGGCGTCGCTACATTTTATTCATTCTTTTCAATGACTCCAAGGGGCAAGACAAACATAAGGGTTTGCCTTGGCACTGCGTGCTTTGTTAAGGGCGGGAAAAAGATAGTTGACAGGATAGAAAAAGAACTGGGAATCGGCCCTGGAGAAACTACCCTTGACAGGAAATTTTCTGTGCAGGTCAACAGGTGCCTTGGTGCCTGCGGGATTGCTCCTGTAATGGTTGTTAACGAAAAAGTATACCAGAGGGTAAAGCCTGAAGAAGCAGTAAGCATAATAAAATACCACAGCAATTAAAAAAGCTGCTGTATAAACAGGGTGTTAATTTTTAATTTAATATTAGAATATGATAAGGATATTACTGAATTTCTGTAAAAGTGTGATTTAATAAAATGACGCCTACAATAACCGGACAGGACAAAAAATTAAAAATATCTATCAATGGCAAACATGTTCTTGCAGGTAGGGGCAGGACAATACTTGAAGCAGCGCTTGAAAACAATATAAATATACCCAATCTTTGCCATGACCCAAGGCTTCGTCCCCAGGGTGCCTGCAGGATATGCATGGTCCAGGTCGAAGGAATGCCTGAAGCAGTTGCTGCCTGTGTGACAACAATTGCTGAGGCAATGAAAATAAAGACAAATACAAAACATGTAAATAACCTGGTAAAGCAAAACCTTGAGCTTATAATCTCCGACCACCCCCTTGACTGCATGACCTGTGAATCCTGTGGTAAGTGTACCCTTCAGGACCTTGCCTATAAATACGGGCTGAAGGAAATGCAGTATCCCGGCAAAGTCCATGAGAGAAAGGTCCTTGACGATAATCCTTTCATTTACAGGGATAATGAGAAATGTATAGTATGCGGCAGATGCATAAGGATATGTGATGAGGTCGTTGGCGCAAATGCAATAGGTTATGCAGGCAGGGGTTTTGAATGCGAAGTGGTTCCGGCATTTGACCAGCCTCTGTCACAGACAGATTGTGTTTTTTGCGGAAACTGTATATCCACCTGCCCGACAGGCGCTCTTCAGCCTAAGACTTATCTTGACATGGCAAGGGATTGGGAATCAAAAAAGGTAAAGACAATATGTCCCTACTGTGGGGTCGGATGTGTAATAAACCTTCACGTTAAGGACAACAGGATAGTCTGTGTCTCATCTGATATAGGCAAAAACCTCAATGAAGGAAACCTTTGCGTCAAGGGCAGGTTTGGTCTTGACTTTGTATCAAGCCCTAAAAGACTATCTCATCCTCTTTTAAAAGATAAGTCCGGGACTTTTAAAAAAACATCCTGGAACAATGCATTAAACATCATCGCAGAAAAACTAACCGGCATAAAAGAAAAATATGGACCTGATGCTATCGGTGTATTAAGTTCTGCAAAGTGCACGAATGAAGAGAATTACGTTATTGCAAAATTCACAAGAGCAGCAATAGGTACAAACAACATCGACCACTGCGCAAGGCTCTGTCATGCATCGACAGTTACAGGACTTATCCCCACATTCGGCAGCGGGGCGATGACTAATTCCATTGATGACATTAAATTCAGTGATGCTGCAGTTATAATCGGTTCAAATACCACTGAGGCGCATCCCGTGATAGGATATGAGCTTATCAGGAATTCGCTTTCCAGGGGATTGAAGATAATTGTCATAGATCCCAGGAGGATACCGATAACAAAATATGCGGCTATACACCTGAAGCAGAAACCCGGGACAGATATTGCAATCCTCCTGGGTATGATGCATATAATTTTCCGAGCAGGCCTTGCAGATAAAACTTTTATTGATTCAAGGACTGAGGGTTTCGAAGGATTCGTCTCATGCCTTGATTATTATACTCCTGATAAAGTGCAGGAGATATCGGGTGTAAATAAGGAAGACCTTATAAAAGCTGCAGAAATATATGCAAGAGCAGAAAATGCTTCAATTTTTTATGCAATGGGTATTACACAGCATGCATGCGGCACTGATAATGTAATAGCAATTGCCGATCTTGCAATGCTGGCCGGCCAGGTCGGTAGAAAGGGTGCAGGCGTAAACCCCTTAAGGGGACAGAATAATGTGCAGGGCTCCTGCGACATGGGCGCACTGCCAAATTACTATACGGGCTACCAGCTTGTTGAGGATGAGCATGTAAGGGAAAAATTCGAAAGGTCATGGCATGTTACACTGCCTGCAAAAAACGGGATGACTCTTACAGAAATGATGGAAGCTATAAATGATGGCAGGATACGGGCGCTTTATATAATGGGTGAAAATCCAATGCTTTCTGAACCGGACCTGCTGCATGTAGCAAATGCTCTGGAAAAACTTGACTTTATCGCAGTCCAGGATATTTTTATAACAGAGACAGGGCAGTTTGCAGATGTGATTCTTCCCGGAGCATGTTTTGCTGAAAAGGATGGCACTTTTACAAACACTGAAAGAAAAGTGCAGCTGATAAATAAGGCTGTGATGCCCCCGGGCGAAGCCCTGCCCGACTGGAAAATAATATGCCTGCTCTCAGAAAAAATGGGCTATCCCATGGATTATACCTGCACTTCAGATATAATGGATGAGGTCTGCAGCCTTACCCCGATATATGGCGGAATATCCCACCTGCGGCTCGGACATGTTCCCCTGCAATGGCCGTGCAGGGAGAGTAAAGATAAGGGTACGCCGATACTTCACACAACCAGCTTTGCAAGAGGTAAGGGCAGGTTCATACCTGTCAGGCACATACCTCCTGCAGAAAATCCGGGCAGCGGATATCCTTTCATACTCACAACAGGCAGGATACTGTACCAGTTTCACACTAGGACAATGACAGGAAAAGCAAAAGGTTTAAATGAGCTCTCGCCTTTAAATACCGTCCATATAAATGTTGAGGATGGAAAATCGCTGCAAATCAAGTCTGGAGATAAAGTCAATATCAGTTCAAGGAGAGGCTCGATTACTGCAACTGCAATAGTCGACGAAAAGATAAAAAAGGGTGTTGTATTTATTCCATTTCATTATGCTGATTCTCCCGCAAACAGGCTTACAAATCCTGTTACTGACCCAAAAGCAAGAATCCCCGAATTTAAGGCATGTGCAGTCAAATTATCCAAAAATGATTAAACCAGGAAAAAGAGTAAAGATAGAAAAATGCAAACCCGGCTTCAGGGAATCGCTATCAGATACCATTCCTGTAGAATTACTGCTGACTATCCATTTAAACGGTACGCCTTTAGCGACAGTATCATGCCTCCCCGACGACCTGATTGAGCTTGTTATAGGTTATCTGCTCAATAACTGTTATATTGGCAGCTATTCAGATATAAACCTCCTGAGGCTCTGTGAAAAAGAAATAAAAAATAAAGATCTGCTTTCAATGGCAGTAATGGTTGAGGCAACCTGCGAGCCGCAAACAACAGGTTCAGGCGTTAGAGGCACTCAGTTTATATCTTCAAGTTGTGGCAGTTTCGATGATATGATACTTCAAAAAATAAATAAACTTGGCAGGATTAAAAAAAAACCTGGACTCTCAGCTGGCACTATACTTGAATTAAGCAGTAAAACAGTGAAAAACCAGGAATTTAAAAATGAATTTGGCGGATTGCACAGTGCGGCATTATTTGACTGGAGCAGCAGGTGTGTTTGTGTCATTGAAGATATTGGAAGGCACAATTGCATAGATAAGCTTGCGGGATTCATGGCAATAAGAAAAATCACATCCTGTGATAAGCTGCTGTTTACAACAGGCAGGATAAGCCTGGATATTATTTTCAAGGCTTACATGATGGAGATACCCGTTATAGTTTCTAATTCCTCAATAACACACTCTGCCATATTCCTTGCAAAAAAAACACAGATAACGGCAATAGGTTATGCAAGGGGCGGCAGGTTTAATATTTATTCTCATCCCTCAAGGATAAGTCCAGTTACCGGATTATATTGAAAATGAAGATAAGCGGGATAATACTTGCAGGCGGAAAAAGCTCAAGGCTTGGTTTTAATAAACTAAAAATAAAAATCGGCAACACACCGTTATTTATCGATATGGTCGTCAAGCTTAGTTATTTCTGCAGTGAGATCATCGTAAGTACATCAGTTGAAAACATGCAGGCAATAAATGATGAGATAAAAAACATCAATCATTACATCAAGAATTACGAAGCTCTTCATTTAATAATCCCGGGAGTTGTAATTGCAGCAGATATTGACCTGGATACAGTAAGCTGCAGCAGGCAAAACGGAGAGCAAACTTTGCCTTTGGCTTCTTCCGGAGCTTTAAAAGGTATTTATTCATCCTTATTAAAGTCTTCAAATCAATATTGTATTGTCACTGCATCTGATATGCCATTTCTTTCATACAAACTGTTAAAGATGCTCTGCGACAACATCAGCAATAAGGCAGAAAATAAAAAAGCTGACATGGTGCTTATAAAAAATCCTGAAGGCTATGAAGCTCTTTGCGCTGTTTATTCAAGAAAATGTATCCATCCCATAGAAAGAAACCTTTTAAAAGGCATGTTCAGGATAACTGATATACTCCCCTTTATCGATACAAGGTTGATTGGACAGGGCTTATTAAAAAAACTTGGGATAGATCCTCTTAATTTTTTCAATATCAATACTTCAGATGATTATAAATCATTTAAAGAGAAATGGGATGCTTTTTCATTCAGAAACAGTTGGTATAATGGCGATGGGTTTATAAAAAAGTGGAACGAATTCTTCTTCAGGTGATGCCAGGTTTTTATTTTGTTTTAAAAATTCCCTGAAAGTCATATTATATCTTTATAATTAATATGATGATTTAGGAGTTCTAATTTATGCAGGTAACAAGGAATACAATAAAAATATCAGTTATTGGCGGAAGCGGATGTGACGCAATTGTTTTTGCCCAAGCTTATGAAATCGGCAAAGAGATAGCAAAAAATGGAGCAATACTTGTTTGCGGTGGACTAACAGGTGTGATGGAAGCTGCCTGCAAGGGAGCAAAAGATGCAGGTGGCGTAACTGTAGGAATAGTTCCCGGAGATGATGAAACCAATGCAAATAAATACGTGGATCTTATTATTCCTACCGGGTTGGGGTATGCAAGGAACATACTTGTTGTAAAAGCAGGACATGCAGTAATTGCGATAGACGGAAGTTTTGGAACACTTTCAGAAATCGCTTATGCGCTGACTTATGATAAACCTCTAATAGGGCTTAACACGTGGAAGATGCAACCTTATTGTGATGATGAAGACCATATTCCGGCAGTAATTGAAGCAAAAAACCCCAGGGAAGCTGTGGATCTGGCTATTTTTAAAGCTAAGGACGCTTTGAAAATGCGGGATTAACTAAAAAGCCGTTATTCCTTTTTCTGGAAGCTGTCTTTTTCACCACAATCACACTTTTTAGGTTTGCACCTGCTGTCTTTTTCAAATCCGCATGCACTGCATTTCCAGATTGCCATTTCTGGCTCCTTTCAATTTTATTTTATAGAATGTAAAGCGCATAAAAACCGCGATACAAGTAATTGCTAAATACCTGTCTTTAAATAAAGATCTTTACAAAGTTTAGCTGGAGATTTGCCAGGGATGACTTCAGGTTATCCTGCTCCTGCGCGCTTACTTCATCTGCAACAGCTTTAAAAAGCGCTTCAAAGCAGTCTACTGCCAGTTTTGCCTGCGTTTTATCTTTGTACTTATCATTTGTGCCTACAGGGAGACCCATCTTCTTATAAGCAAGACTTGAAAGGGACATCATCATCTGGATGACAATATCTTTGGTCGACAGTTTATCTATTTCTTCCTGCAGTTTATTGAGCATTTCTTCAGTTTCTTTTTTTGCTGTTTCTTCATCCATCGCGGTA